>CAZIRH010000307.1:0-5974 GCA_964541065.1 uncultured Solibacteraceae bacterium | reverse complement strand
CAGTTCCTCATGAGCCTGTATGAGAGGGGTTGCTTCCGGTTTGCGGAACTCGAGGAATGGCTCCGGCGGCATGCGATCCCAACCAACGAGTAGCCCCAGCCAACGCCCTTGGGGATGTTGCTCCATCCAGGCTCCGGATTGACCTTGGCCCGCCAGACGAAGTGGCCCTGTTGACGTCCGGGGGGCGAGACTCGGTCCTACCGCTCTGGTTTTGCCTTGACGGGCAAACGCGCGCCACTTCCACTTCACCGGAGGCCGTTTCTCACGGTCTCTGCCGGGATTCCCTGCACTTGGTTAACGGCCGCGCGCGATCGACCCACCCCAAATCGGACATCTTCCACACGGCCGGCGTATATAGCCAACCAGTCCCCACCAGACAGCCGATCGACCGTGCGGCGGAGAGCCTCGTGGGTGGTCCGAAGGTGACCGCTGATGCCGCCCGTGCTACCAGATCACATCCGGAATGACCGCCCATTCGAGAGAACTATGCACAAGAAATCACACACTGGAGCTATAATTGGCTGGGACCGTCCGGAGGGGCGGACGTATGGCGGGCGGATTCGGGATGATCGCGGCGCTAAAGCTTCTATTGTGCCTGTGCGCCGCCCGAGCGGCTCCTGCCGGACCTTGGGTTGAGCTGCGGCAGGTTCCCTCCGCCGCCACCGCGCCGGATGTGACCGCGGTGAGAAGCCTCCTGCGGGAGGGCGCCGATCTTTACAGGGACCGGCAGTACCGGCAAGCGATTGGCAAGGCGCGAGACGCCCTGAGGCTGTCTCCCCGGGAGCCTGTGGCCCTGGTACTGCTGGCCGTAAGCTATTACGGAATTGAGGAGTGGGAGTACTTCGCCCGCACTGCCGTCAAGGCCATCCACGCCGGGGGCGCCGTCCCGGTCGGGTTGGCGCACCATCACAGTCTGAGCGGCGTGCATCCGGCGGTCCTGACGCTGACGGCAACGGAGCTGGCCTTCAACCCGGTGGTTTCCGCCAGGGCATGCAACCAGCCGGCGTTCACCGTCCCGTTGACACGCATCGCCGCTCTGGCTGTGCAATCTACAAGCGAGGGTGAGGTCTTCCTGAACCTCAGGTTACGGGATGCGGATAATCCGAAGAGGACGCGCAATCTCAACTTCGCCGATCCCGATTCCAGCGTCGATCGCTCCGGCCCCCTTCCGGTGGTGCGGCCGCCGGCCAGGGCGCCTCGCTCGCTGCACGCGGTGAGGCTGGTCATCGAGGCCGCGGTTCAGGGAAGATCGCTCGGGCCGCTTCCCGCCGTGGAAGAGCGGATCGCGGCAGTGCCTTCGCTCCCGGAGCCCACGGCGGGCATCCCCCAGGCCTTGATCGGGACCTGGGTGGGTGGACCGGGGGAAACGACGTTTGGCGCGGATGGCGCCTACCGCAGTGTCGCTGCCGGGCAAGGTCCGGTGCTTTCGGGCGTGGCTGAACAGGTGGGGACATTTCGTGTTTTCGGCAGCCGGCTGATCATCGACTCCATCCGCGAGAACTGGACCCCCATGCCAGGCTCGGGCGGGCCGCCAGCCTACCGCGGCAAACCCTTCCCGACGGAGGAGTATGAATTCAGCATCCAGGGCTCCAGACTACTTCTACGCAGATCGGGCAGCACGTACGCCGACGAACTGACCCGCAAGAGGTGACCGATGTTCACCGCCCTTGCATGGCTACTCCTCTGGACTCCGCCGGCCGTAGTGCAACCTGCGGACCGGGCGGCCGCGCTGTTTGAAAGCGGCTGGGGAAAACTGGACGGCTACATCCAGCACTTCCGGCGGACCGGCGACGGGACATCGAAGCTCCCGGATCTTGACACCGCGGCCGGCGAGTTTGCCGAGAGCGCCCGGCTGTACCTGGCTGGCGGCCGGACGGGTGAGGCGGCTTTCAGCCTGGTGCGGCAGGCGGACTGCCGCCGCATCCAGCAGCGGTGGGCGGAAGCCTTGTCCATCTACGAGACCGCGATCCGCCTGGCCCGGCAGGCCGGCCATCCCGGTTACCTGGCAAAAGCTCTCATTGGCGCTGCCAAGGTCGAGTCACTGGGGCAGCGCAACTACGGGGCCTCGTTGAAGCGGCTCGAGGAGGCCATCCGCCTGAGCGCCCCGCTGGAGGACAAAGCCTTCTACCTGGATGCGCTGGAAGAAAAAGCGGACGTCGAAACGTCGCGAGGCGACATGCCGGCGGCGGCGGTCACCCTGGGCCACGTCCTGGAGATGGCAGCAGACCTGAAGGACGAGACCCGCCTGGCTTATGTGCACTATGCGAGAGGGGACATCTATTTCCAAATGGCCACCGAGTGCGCGCCACGCTGGCAGCAGAACCCCGCACTTTGCCGGGAGGCAATCGATCGGGCCACCACCCACCTCGCAAGCGCGCAGCGGCTCGCAAATCGGCTCGGTTATCTCGGGCTGGCGAAGCTGTGGAACGAAGACGGCTCGCTGGAGGTTCTCCGCAGGATAGCCGGCACACTGGAGCGGTTGTCTGAAACGGCCAAGGCGAGGGTCTTTGAACCGGAGGTCCCCTCCGACGTAGTGGTCAACGAAATGTTCGTTGCCGCGGGCGAGGCTGGAGACGAGTCCTGCCAGCAGTTCAAGCGCATTGGAGAGAGCGTCTATGCGGGGCGCGAGACCGCGCGCAGCCTGTCCGGGCGGGGACAGATGGAGTTGATCTGCGGCCGCAAGGACGCCGCCCTTGCATGGTTTCGGAAGTCTATCGATCAGCTCGAAAAGGACCGGAGGAACGTGCCGGACGAGAGCGGCCGCGGTACGTTTCTACAGGACAAGACCGCTGTCTACGAACTGCCTGCGGCGCTGCTGCTCGAACGGCATGACTACGCCGAAGCCTTCGATCTGCTCGAACGTTTTCGTTCCAGCGTGCTGGCGGACCTGCTGGCCACCCGGACGCTCGGGTTGACCGACGCGAAGGAACGCGCGCTATACGCGGATGCCACCAAGCTGCGGGCCGAGATTGGGTTCCAGCAGAAGGGTCTTTTCGAAAAGGACAGCGCACCGGACCGGGAGCAGCACGCCGCGGCGATTGCCGCCCACCAAGCCAGGCTCGCAGAACTTGAAACCCGCTACCAGCGCCTGATGAACCGCATGGGCCAGGAAGCGCCCCGGCTTAAGGAACTGACCGCATCGCGACCGGTCACGCTAGAGCACCTCCAGGGCATCCTCCGCCGCGAGCGCCTGGAAGTGCTGTACTACCTGGTGCGTGACACGGACCTCATCCTCCTGCACATCGGTCCAGAGGAGGTCCACGCCCGGGTAGTCTTTGTGCCGCGCCCGGCGCTGGTTCAGAAGGTCGAGGAACTGAGGGAGAGTCTGAGAGATCGTCACGCGAAGTTCAACGAGCGGCGCGCGCACCAGTTGTTCCTGTACCTGGTCCGGCCGGCGCTCGAGTGGCTGAAGTCGGACAGCCTCGTCATCGTGGCCCACGATGCCCTCCACTATGTCCCCTTTCAGGTCCTGTTTGACCGCGCCACCAAGACCTTCGTGGGAGAGAGGTTCCGCATCAGCTACGCGCCGAGCGCCACCATCCTGGCGGGGCTGCGGAGCCTCGAGAACCTCGCCGGGGGGAGGCTGTTCGCCGCCGCGGACCCCGGTCTCCAGGATGCCAGACAGGAGGTCGAAGCCATCGCCGGGCTATACCCGGGCCGGCACAAGCTCGTCACCGGCGCCCTGGTCACGGAAACCGACGTGAAGAAGTACACAGGCGGCTCCCATGTCGTGCACCTGGCGGTGCACGGCGAGTTCAATGCGCGGGAGCCGCTGCTATCGGGGCTCAAGCTGGCCAAGAGCGCCAGCGACGACGGGCTGCTCACCGCCGCCGAGATGTTCGGCCTGCCGCTCGAGCAGGCTGCTCTGGTGGTGTTCAGTGCATGCGAGAGCGGCCGGTTGCAGGCCAGCCGGGCCAACGAGATCCTGGGGATAGTACGGGCATTGCTCTACGCCGGGGCCCAGAGCCTGCTCCTCACGTCCTGGAAGGTGGATTCCGCCGCCACCTCCCTGTGGATGCAGACCTTCTATCGGGAGGCACAGAGCAAGCCACCCCGGGAAGCGGCCCGCCTGGCGCTGCTTGCCCTGAAGAATCATCCGAGCTATAGTCAACCCTTCTACTGGGGACCTTTTCTGCTGGTGGGGAGATGATGATTCCGGATCTCTGGAAAGAAGCTGGCGAGAAGCTGAAAGGCCTCGGGGGAAGCTTGCCGGCCTACACCGCGGTGGGCAGCTTTCTGTTCTATCTTGCCGGCTACCTGGTCCTGCGCTTCCAGTTGAGCGCCTGGGGTGTAGTGACGGATCTTCCGGCCCTGGATGAGCGCTACTTCTTCGCCGGCTCGCGGTTCGTGGTGTACCTGGTGGCGAGCGTTCCCAACGTCGTGCTGCTGGCGCTGCCCTTGGCAGTGCTCTACTGGCTCATGCGGCGGTTGCTCCGCCGGCTGGTCCCGCCTGACCGCGGGCGGCTCGTGCTCCTCGGCATTCTGTTCTCGGTCCTCGTGATCCAGTTGGTCATGCGGAAATGCTTTTTCTTTGTGGACAGCCTGCTGCTGCGCAAGGAACTGGCGGGCCCCGGGTGGTTGAAGGCCGTCCTGCTGGATGACAGCGGGGACCTCGAATCCCTATACTTCAGCGCCTTGGTGGCGGGCGTCGCGGTCACCGCCGGGTTCCTGGCAGCCGCCCGGAGGAGCAAGGCACGCCGGCCCTGGGCGGAGGCGCTACTGGCGTTCCTGCTGGCTGTGCAGTCCCTGCTGCTGCCGGTCAACTACAGCATCCTGGTGACCAGCAAGGCCCTGCCGAAGGTCAACAACTTCGCTCCCAAGCACGCGTGGCTGGTGTGGGAAGGCAAGGACAGAGTCACGTTCCTGGTGGAGGGCGACCCGCGCGTCCTGGTGGCGCTGCCGCGAAGTGAGGCTCCGAGAATCGAGATCACCGGGACCGAAAACGTGTTGCGGAGATTTTACGGAGGGCAGGGGAAATGAGAGCGCACCCTCTCGGGCGAGCCTTGCTCGTCCTCCCGTGGCTGGCCTGGCTGCTCTGGCCGCAGGCGGCGCCGAAGCGTACCGAGGCGCTCTGGCGGAGGTTCCTGCGCATTGCGGGGATTTCGGCGAGCCCCGGCGGCCTCCGCGACAGCACCCAGGACTTCCAGGGCGACCTGTGGCTCGCGGCCGCCGGTACGGAGCCGGCGGCGCGCCGTCTCACCGAGGGTGGCGGCTACCGCTCGCCGGTTTTCGAGCCGGGAGGGGCCAGCATTCTAGCGCTCAAAGGCGACCGGCTGGTGCGTGTCGCGATCTCATCGAGGCGGACGGAAGAAGTCCGGCCGCTTCCCAACGCGGTTAGACTGGTGGGCTTCGACCCGGGCAACCGGAATGAACTCCTCCTGCTGTGCCGGGCATCCGGCGGCGAGATCTGGGTCGGCACCCTCGCGCTGAACACGGGTCGGTTGACCAGAATCCCCCACCGGCCGAAGTCCGACGACGAGGTGCTGGTCTCCTATCTGCTCGGCTCGGAACGCGAGTATGGCAAGGTCATTCTGTCGGTGCGGAAGGTGGAGGAGGAGACGCTGGCCGGAACCAGGGTTTGGACCGATGTGTTCCTCAGGCGCGGAGACGAGCCCGAGGTCAACGTGAGCCGGTGCCGTGGCACCAATTGCGGCCAGCCCGCGCTGTCGCCAGATGGAAGTACGGTGGTTTTCGTCAGATCGTCGCCCCAGCAGTGAGACGCCGCCCTCCGGCGGGAACCCGCGGGCGCCACGACCGGCCCGCAGGGCCGTCCCACATGAGGCTCGGGCAGCTCAAGCACAACTACCGCGCCGCCTTCGCCGAGGAGACGCGCTCCAACCACAAGCAGTTCCTGTTCCGGCGCATCGCCTGGCGCATCCAGGCCAACGCCTGGGACGGCCTGTCCGAGCGCGCCCGCCAGTGATCAGGGTATACTTCAAGGGCGGAGCAGCATATGCCACCTCAGGCCTTGGCC
>CAZIRH010000306.1:0-5985 GCA_964541065.1 uncultured Solibacteraceae bacterium | reverse complement strand
GCATCGATGTCCACAAATCCTGAAACGTCCGTCGCTTGCGATGTGAAGGACATGTCTTTGGCCGAGGCGGGAAAACGCCGCGTGGAATGGGCTTTCCAGTCCATGCCGGTGTTGCAGACCATCCGCAAGCAGTTCATCAAGACCCAGCCGCTGGCCGGGATCCGCATCTCGGCGTGCCTGCACGTGACCACCGAGACCGCCAACCTGATGATGGCGCTACGGGACGGGGGCGCCTCTGTGGTGCTGTGCGCCTCGAACCCCCTGTCCACCCAGGACGACGTGGCCGCCACGCTGGTGCGCGACTACAACATCCCGGTGTTCGCCATCAAGGGCGAGTCCAACGAAGTCTACTACGCGCACATCCAGGCGGCCGTCGAGCACCGGCCCCAGGTCACCATGGACGACGGCTGCGACCTGGTCACCACGCTGCACACCCGCCGCCCGGACATGCTGGCCGGCGTGCTGGGGGGCACCGAAGAGACCACCACCGGCGTGGTCCGCCTCCGCGCCATGGCTAAGGACGGCGTGCTGCGCTACCCGGTGATCGCGGTCAACGACGCCATGACCAAGCACCTGTTCGACAACCGCTACGGCACGGGACAGAGCACCGTGGATGGCATCATCCGCGCCACCAACGTCCTGATGGCGGGCCTGCACGTGGTGGTGGCGGGCTACGGCTGGTGCGGGCGCGGCGTGGCCATGCGCGCCCGCGGCCTGGGCGCCAATGTCATCATCACCGAGGTGGACCCCGTCAAGGCCCTGGAAGCGCTCATGGACGGTTACCTCGTGATGTCCATGCTGGAGGCCGCTGAAGTCGGGGATCTCTTCGTCACCCTCACCGGCAACAAGAGCGTTATCACCAAGGAGCACTTCGAGCGGATGAAGAGCGGCGCCATCCTGTGCAACTCGGGCCACTTCAACGTGGAGATCGACCTGGAGGCGCTGGGGCGCCTGGCCTCGACGCGCCGCCCGGTGCGCGAGTTCGTCGAGGAGTTCGCGCTGCGCGACGGCCGGCGGGTCTACGTGCTGGCGGAAGGCCGCCTCATCAACCTGGCGGCGGCGGAAGGCCATCCGGCCTCGGTGATGGACATGAGCTTCGCCAATCAATCGCTGGCGGTCGAGCACCTGGTGAGGCACCATGCGGCGCTGGAGAGCCGCGTGTACCCGGTGCCGGAAGAGATCGACAAGAAAGTGGCCCGGATGAAGCTGGAATCGATGGGCGTGAAGATCGACCGGCTGACGCCCGAACAGGAACAGTACCTGGCAAGCTGGTCGGAGGGCACCTGAGTTGCCGGAGGGTCTGAGACAGACGCTGGAGGTGACCGTTCCCGCCGCGGACGTCGAGGCGGAAGTCCAACGCGTGGTGACCTCGCTGAGGGAGAAGGTGCGCCTGCCTGGCTTCCGTCCGGGCAAAGTGCCCGGCGATCTCATCCGGCGGCGCTTCGCCGAAGACATACGCGAGGAAGTGGTCCGCAAGCTCGCCAGCCGGCACTTCTGGCAGCGCGCCGAGCAGGAGGGGCTGGCGGTGGCGGGCCTCCCGGACATCACCGATGTGCATTTCCAGCCCGGGGAGCCGCTGCGCTTCAAGGCGGAGTTCGAGGTGGCTCCCGCCTTCGAGCTCAACGAGTACAAGGGCCTCACCGTCCCCTACCAGGACCCGGAGGTGAGCGAGGAGGACCTCGACCGGCGCCTGGCGGAGGTCCGCGAGCAGAAGGCGGAGTACTTCAACGTGGACCCGCGGCCGGTGGCCGACGGGGACCACGCGGTGGTGGCGCTGGAGAGCTTGTCGGGAGTGCCGGGCCTCCCGATCCGGCAGGACGAGGTGATGCTGCACATTGGCGACCCGGACACGCTGGCGGGCTTCAGTGAGAATCTTCGCGGGCTGACGCCGCCGGCCCAGTGCGAGTTCGAGATCCAGTACCCGGAGGAGTACGGCGAGGCCCGGATGGCCGGCCAGCGGGTGCGGTTCCGGGCGCGGCTGAAGGGAATCCGCCGCAAGGAGCTGCCGGAGCTCAGCGACGACTTCGCGCGCGACCTGGGCGAGTTTCAGAGTCTGGGCGAGCTCCAGGAAGCCCTCCGCAGGAGCCTGTTCTTCGAGCGGCAAATGGTGGCCCAACGGGCGGCCAAGGAGGCGCTGGTAGACCGGCTGGTGGACCTGCACGACTTCCCGGTGCCGGAGGCCTTCATCGAGCGCCAGATCGAGGGGATGGTGGAACGGCACCTGAGCAGCCTGGCCGCTCAAGGCGTGGATCCCCGTTCGGTGAAGATCGACTGGGAACGGGTGCGGCAGTCGCAGCGGGACCGCGCCATCCGGGAGGTGAAAGCGTCTCTGCTGCTTGGCCGGATCGCGGACGCCGAGAGCATCGTGGCCACTACCGACGAGGTGGACCGCGAGGTCCAGCGCCTCGCCCGCCAGGAGCGGGAGCCCCTGCCCGCGGTGCGCGCGCGGCTGGAGAAGGAAGGCGTCCTGGGCCGAATCGCCTCTCGCATCCGCACCGAGAAGACGCTCAACTTCCTCTTCGAGCACGCCCGTAAGACGGCGGAAGCAGGTTGACGATCCATCAGCGACGTGGCGATGCGGCGGAAGGGCGTCTGGACCGGCGGCACCGGCTTCGGCGTCAGCTCGTATTCCTTGGCTGTGGCGGGTAGGACTTCAGTCTACTACCGGCGCTTCCCAACCTGTGGCGCGGACACTCGTATCTGCCGCGCCACTGCTCACGGGAATTCGATGACCGTAATGACGCCGCTCGTACCCAGCTTGGGGTCCTCTTGTTTGTAATAGTTCACGACGATGGGCCGTGGCTTCTGCGGGCCGCAGGTGAAATCGACAGACCCCTGACCGGTACCCTTGATGATCACACTGCGCGACTCGAGTATGGCGAACGCCAGTTGCCTCCCCTCCGAGAGAATCCGCACGCGGGCAGCCTTGCCCAGACAGTCGAAGTGGAGAAGGGTCCCCCGGGCGACCTCGCTGGGCCGTTCGGGGACCACCGCCGAAGGAGTCTCCTTCGCTTTCTCGGAAGGTTGTCTGACCAAGCCGGGCGAAGTGCCCTCAGACTGCTCCAGGCCGCGAGCCGGCGCAGGCCAAGCAGGTTTGGAGCGCCTTTCGGCCGCCGTGTCCAGAAAGCGCAGGAACTCCTCCGCCGAGGAGATGTCCTCGGGGGTCCGGGCGTGCTGCCGCGCGCGTTCGGCAGCGATCCGGGCTGCCTGGAAGTCGGCCAACTGATAGTGAACGAAGGCCAGTGAGCGGAACAGGCTGTAAACTCGCTCGGAACTGACTTGCTTGATCCCCTGCAAGTGCGACAGGGCTTCCCGGTATCTTCTTTCCCCGGTCAGGAAAACTCCGAGGTAGTAGCGGGCGTCCACGGAATCGGGTTGAAGCGCCACTGCTTTTTCCAGCAGCGGGATTGCCTCAGGGCGACTGCCGGGCTCCTGGCTGAGCAGCAGGGCGTAGTCAACATACAGCTTCGGGTTCGTGCTTCCCAGTTGAACGGCCCGCGCGAAATGGGACCGGGCTCGCTCGGGTGAACCTTCGCCCCGCGCCAGGTAAGCCAGCGCCTCCGGGACTTCCCAACGCTGCTGAAACTCCTGACCTAGCTGGGTGTAGGCCTGCTCCGCCTCCCTGTGCTTCCTCGTCGCCGCCAGCAGGCCAGCGAGCAGCAGTCCCGTTTCGAACCGGTCGGCCGCCCGGACTTCCGGATCCTCCGCCACCTTTTCCAGCTTGACCTTGAAAAGCGCTTGGAACAAGGAGTCCCTCCGAAGGTAGGCCTCCAGATCCTTCTGAATCTGATCGAACGACTTGCCGAACGCTTGCTCGAATGCCGCCTGCTGAGTGGCTCCCGAGTGCAGGGCGCTGAGAAAGTCGGACATCCTCGGGCGGTAATCCGGAGAGAGCTCCAGCATATGCGTCAGAGCCCAGCTTTGCGCGTAGAACAACTGGGCCAGATCCTTGTCGCGGTAGTGACGTGATTTGTGATCGACGGAAGTCAAGGTTGCCAGGTCTAGCAACTTCCGTGACCGGACGACCTGGTAGTGCCCCGGAGGAAGCTGGCCGACACTAAGCTGGCCACCCACGGGTTTGAGAGTGGAGTAGAGCGCCGCCAGACCCTCGTTCAACCATAACGGCAGCTTCATTCCGGAGCGCTCGACGAGCAGATGACAGTACTCGTGTACAGCCACCGGAAACACCTCCGACCCGAGGCGGCTCATCACGATGTATTCCTGATCGTGCCCGCGCGCATAGTAGGCCCGCCCGAATTCGCTGAGCCGGTACGGCTGAAATTCCTTTTCCGAGCGAAAGGCAACCAGCCGGATGTGCCGAGACGGCTGCGTCTCTGAAGCAGCCACCTCTCGGAAAAAACTCCTGATCTGCTCGAAATAGCGGACGGCCTCGCGGCCGGCCCCATCGCCGCCGGTGGTGAAGAGTTCGAAATTCGGGGAGCGGATTATGATCCAATGTTCGGCCGCGAGCAGCGGCACAGAGGTCGCGAATAGCGCCGCACCAAGTATCATCCCTAGCCCGCGACGCATACAAGCCATCCCGATTGGTTTGGCGCAATTCTAGCACATTGTCGGGCCAAGCGGGGCACCCAGGCCGGCGTCCAGTGTGTGCGCACCGCGGGGCACCCGGGGCACAGCTTCTGCGGTGTTTCCTCACTTCCGGGCGACCATTACAGGCGTGGATCGTGGGGATTCTCAAGGCCATGGGGGATCCCGCCGGGGCGCTCAGGTGCGCCGCGCGGGCGCTCCGCATCTTCGAGGCAACCTACGGCCCTGGGAACCCGAGCACTGAGACGGTCCGAAGCAGGCCGGTGTACACTGGGAGCCGAAACATGATCGATCCACAACTGGAAGGCAAGGTCGTGCTGATCACCGGCGCCAACCATGGCATCGGCGCGGCGACGGCACGGGCATTCGCAGCGCAGGGAGCCAAGGTATTCGTGACCTACTACCGCGAGCCGTGCCCCCATACGGAAGAGGAGTTGGCCAAGGCGCGCGAGGCCGGCATCGGCGGCGTGTTGCTCTACCGGGCGATGCACCAGCAATCGGCAGACGCCGTTGTGGAGGAGATCCGCTTCCAGGGAGGCGTTGCCATGGCCCACGAGGCGCAGCTCGGCGCCCCGGCGAACATTCCCCGGGTCTTCGACCTCTGCGAGGCAGCGCTGGGCCCGGTTGACATCCTGATCAACAACCACACGCATTGCCTCCACGACACGTTCGACCCGGCCGCGGTGACTGATCAGGGTTTCGGCGTGCAACTGCCCAGCGCGGCCGGCATCGATGCTCACTTTGCCGTGAACGCCCGCGCCTACGTCCTCATGATGTCCGAGTACCTCCGGCGCTACCTCCAGCGCCAGGCCCGGTCCGGTCGCATCATCAACCTCAGCACCGATGCCGCCCACGCTCACCCGGCCGCCATCAGCTACGCCGCCAGCAAGCACGCTATAGAGTCCTACAGCCGCTCCGCAGCCGCCGAGATGGGCAAATACGGCGTCACGGTCAACATCGTCGCGCCCGGCCCGATCCAGACGGGCTACCTCACCCCGGAGCAGGAAGCCGCAATTGCTCCCGGCACCCCGCTGCGCCGTGCCGGCGCGCCTGAGGATGTCGCCGACGTCATCGTCTTCCTGGCGTCTGAACAAGCCCGCTGGCTGACGGGACAACTGCTCTACGTCGGCGGCGGCTGGCGGATGCATCAGTAGGGGCGATTCACGGTCACCGCGTGTACACCGTCAACTCCTGGCTGGTGGTTGATCGCCACTGCTCGAGCGGCGGGGCGCCGGCCCGTCTGAAGAAGTCAGCCAGCTCGGCGCGCAGGCCCTTGAGCTGGTCCTGATAGGCCGGCTCGTCGATCAGGTTGCGGGTCTCGCCCGGGTCGGCTTCCAAGTCAAACAGCTCGCTCGGCCACTCCTTGGTGCGCTCGACGTATTTCAGGTTCTCCGTGCGCAGGGCGCGCGCGTGCGCGTACTCGAAACACAGCCGGTT
>CAZIRH010000305.1:0-6031 GCA_964541065.1 uncultured Solibacteraceae bacterium | reverse complement strand
AACAGGCCGGGAGGCCTATTCCACCTGTTCGGCGCTCAGACTGGGGGAGGGCAAGCATTTTGCCTGAACCAGGCATTGACCTCAGCCCAAGAACGTGATAAGTTCTTTTTCGGTCTCGGCGAAACAATTTTCGGATAGCGAAGCGGGCCGTGCGACTCATCATCCTCAGCTTCCTGCTGACCGGCATCCTGGCGCCGGCCCAAGTGACCTTCAAGGCCGGTCCCGGCAGGATCGAAGTCGCCATCGATGGCCAGCCGTTCTCGAACTTCTACTACGGGCCGCAGTGGCCCCAGCCGTTCCTGCATCCGTTGCGGGCGGCCTCGGGCGTGGCGGTGACGCGCGGCTATCCGGTGGAGAAGATCGAAGGCGAGAGCCAGGATCACACCTTTCATCACGGCCTGTGGTACGCGCACGCTGACATCAACGGAACGGACTTCTGGCGCGATAAGGGACCGGAGGCCACCGCGCGAATCGCGCCCAAATCCCCGCCCAGGACCGGCCGGGACACGCTGTGGGGGGAGTTCGAGCTCGTAACGCCGGAGAAGAGAACCATCGGCTCCATCGAGCAGCTCTTTCGCTTCGCCTCCCGCGGCGCCGATCGGTTCGTGGATGTGCGCCTCACTATCCGCGCCGATCAGGGCGCCGCGCTGAAGCTCGGCGATACCGAAGAGGCTGGCTTGGCCCTGCGGCTGCGCGACGAGTTCCGCGAAGACCGTGGCGCAATGTTGAGTAATTCCGAGGGGCTCGTTGGGACGAAGAACATCTGGGGCCAGCGCGCCACCTGGGTGGACTACTCGGCAGTAGTGAGAGGCGAGAAGGTCGGGGTCACCATCATAGACCATCCCGGCAACCCGAAGTACCCCACGTATTGGCACGCCCGCGGCTACGGGCTGTGTGCGGCGAATCCGTTCGGCGAGCGCAGCTTCCTCAGGGACAACACGCGGGAGGGTCACTGACCGTGCCGGCGGGAGGGCGGCTAACCTTCCGCTACCGGGTGGTGATTCACCCCGGCGGCGTCGCCCCGGCCGAGGCCGCGCGCTGGGCGGCGGATTTCGCGGGGAACAGGTGAGATGAACAGACGCTACTTGTGCCCTCGCAGCGAATTCGGAATCCGAGAACTTCTAGGAGGTTGAGGTATGTTTCCAGTTAGGCATTGGCCCCTTGTTGTGGGCGTTCTGCTACTGATCGGTCCTGCGCTCTGTTGGGCCCAGGTCACCACCGCCACGATCTACGGGACGGTGGCTGACCCCTCCGGGGCCGCCGTCGCGCAGGCCACCGTTACCGCCACCAATGAACAGACCGGCGGTACGTGGAAGACCACCACCAACGCCGGCGGCGAGTTCACCTTCACCTTCTTGCCCGTGGGCCGGTACTCCATCGTCATCCGCGCTTCCGGATTCAAGGAGAACCGCAGCACCGGACTGGAACTCGCGGGGGGACAGGAGGTGCGGTCCAAGTACTCGCTGGCGCTCGGTGAGCTGACCGAAAGCGTCACCGTGAATGCGGAGATTCCGCTCGTCAACACGGTGAACGCCGAGCAGGGTCATTCCGTGAATACCCTGCAAGTGATGGAGCTGCCCACCGCCAACCGCGACTGGAGCACTCTGATTTCGCTCGGCGCCGGCTTGATCGTCAGCGGCAGCGCCGTGGCCATGAATGGTCTGCCGCCCGACGGCTTCCGCTTCACCGTGGATGGAGCCGACGCCAGCGGCAACGGCGAATCCGAGTCGATGGCCTCGCTGGGGTACATCAAGGCGGTGAGCCTGGAGGCGGTCCGCGAGGTTACGGTGACCAGCGGCATCGCGCCCCCCGAAACCGGCCCCACCATGTCCGGCAACGTCAACGTGATCACCAAGAGCGGCACCAACGAGCTGCACGGTTCCCTCTTTGAGAACAATCGCCTGGAGAACTTCAGCGCGCGCAACCAGTTCCTGGCCACCAATCCGCCGCTGGTGTTCAACCAGTTCGGCGGCTCGCTGGGCGGTCCGGCTATTAAGAACAAGCTGTTTTTCTTCGGCGTGTACGAGGGCTACCGCCAGCGCGCGTTCAGCTCCGTCAATGGCAATGTGCCGACGCAAGAGTTCCGCCAGATGGCCGTGGCCGCGGTTCCTGGAATGAAGGCTTTCTTCGACACCTTCCCGCTGCCGAACGCCGCTTACGCGGCCGGCGCGGTGACGGGCTTCTATCAGAGCGCGGGCTCGACCGCGGACAAGACCAACCACTACAGCGTTCGCGGCGACTATCAGATCACGGACGCCAACCTGCTCGCCGTGCGTTACACGCAGGACGCCCCCTTCCAACTCGTGCCGCGAGTGTCGCCGGCGAATTTCCGCACGTTCGACGTGAAGAACAACAAGGCCGTGGTAAGCCTTATCCACTCGGCGGTGACCTGGAGCGCAGAGACCCGCATCGGTTACAACCGCTACGAACGCGAGCGGCTCGACCACATTTATGACCTGGGCATCAGCGCCATCACCGGCTCGCTGGGCTTCAGCAACTCCGGCGAGACAATGTCCAACGTTGGGCCGAATTACAGCTTCGAAGAAGTGCTGGCCTTGCAGCGTGGCCGGCATGCCGTCAAGTTCGGCGGCATTTTCCACATTTACAAGTCCGGACGCAATAACGTCACGGTGCCGGAGTTTCAGTTCTCCTCCGTTGCGGACCTCCTGGCCAACATCCCGAGCCAGGTGACCATCAGCTTCGGCGTCAAACCCTACAACCTGTACAACTGGGTCAACGGCTACTTCGTTCAGGACGACTTCCGTGTCAGCAAGAACTTCATGCTGAACCTCGGCGTGCGCTACGATCACTTCTCCGTGTTCAAGGCATCCTCCGGGCGCCTGTTCAACCGCACGGGGCCGTTCGGCATCGGTCCCTACACCGATCCCAACAGCATCTATCAGGCCAACTGGCTGGACTTCTCACCGCGCCTTGGTTTCGCCTGGACGGTGACTCCGAAGACGGTCCTCCGCGCGGGCGCGGGCAAGTTGACCAGCTTCCATAACCACTTCGGCGGGCCAGTCGAGCTCATCCAGAACGCCATCGACGAGCCCAACCGGGTGATCTTCAGCAAGGCGGAAGCGCAGAAGTACAACATTCGATACCCCACCACCAACGCGGCCATTCTCCCCCTGGTCAAGGGCGGAGGCGGGCCGATCGCCGGAACCGTGATTGGACAGCACTTCCCGCAGCCGTACAGCTTGCAGTGGACGCTCAGTGTCTCGCGAGAAATAGCCGGCAGCTTGTCGTTTGAAACCGCCTACGTCGGCAACCACGCCGTTCATGCGAACGTCGTGCTCCAGGTGAACAAGGTCGATCCCGTTACCGGCCTTCGCCAGTACCCCGCCTACTCGGAGTACCACTACTACGACGGCTCGGAGAGCGTCCATTACAACGCCTGGCAGAACACGCTGCGCAAGCGCTTCTCGAATAACTTCCAGATGGGCGCAGTGTATGTTTACGCCAATACCCTCTGCTACAGCAACGCCGCGAATCTCGGCTACCCGAATCCGCCCCAGGACACGAACAATATTCGTGGTGATCGCGGGCCCAGCCCGTTCGACATTCGCCATCACTTCCACACGGACTTCCTCTATGAGCTGCCGTTGATGAAGCTGACCAGCAGCGCCGGCCGGGGCGCCAAACTGCTTCTGGGCGGCTGGCAGGTCGCGGGAATCTACACCGCGGAGAGCGGCTTCCCGGTCAGCGTGACGCAAAGCACCACGCACGTGAGCAGCCGGCCGGACTATGTGGGCGGCGACCCCTATGCGCCCGACCCGGAGGTGACGCTCCAGTATCTGAACAAGGCCGCATTCGCGAAGGTGCCAATCGGCGCGGGCGGCGCTCCGGTGCATCCCGGCACCGTGGGCCGCAATGCTCTGCGTGGGCCCGGACTCTGGAACCTGGACCTGTCTCTCTCGAAGAACATGCAATTCTCCGAGCGCTACCGCTTTCAGATCCGTTGCGACATGTTCAATTCGCTGAACCACACGAATTTCTCGGGGATTTCCACCGGGATCGACGCGGCGAACTTCGGGCGTTTGACCTCCACCCGGGGCGCGCGGCTGGTGCAGTTCAGCGCCCGGCTGACCTTCTGATATTGTGACTGACTCTTGACCTGCCCCTGGAAGGCGGATGTATGGATCGGCGTGATTTCATCGGAACAGGCTGGGCCGCGATGGCTGCCCGCTCAGGGCTCGCGGCGAACGACACGGTAAGCATCGGCATGATCGGGCTGGGGGGCCGCGGCCGGGCGCTGACACAAGAAGTGGCCGGGCTGCCCAATGTCCGGGTGGCCTGGCTGTGCGATCCCGACAAGGCCGCGCTGGAGCGCGGCCAGGCGATTCTCAGCAAGCTCGGCGCGCCCAAGGCGCAGGAGACCAGTGACCTGCGTCGCACCCTGGAGGACAAGGAGACCGACGCAGTGGTCATCGCCACGCCCGATCACTGGCACGCTCCCGCCACCATCCTGGCTTGCGACGCCGGCAAGGACGTCTACGTCGAGAAGCCGGCCTCGCACAACATTCGGGAAGGGCGGCTGATGATCGATGCGGCGCGGCGCAACCGCCGCGTCGTTCAGGTCGGCACGCAAGCCAGAAGCCGGCCGTCAACGGTTCGCGCCATCCAGTACGTCAAGTCCGGGAAGATCGGGAACGTCCTGATGGCCAAGGCCTGGAACGTGCAACTGCGCCGCAACATCGGTCACAAGGAAGATGGCCCCGTACCTCCGGGGGTGGACTATGACACCTGGCTGGGTCCCGCCCCCTGGATTCCCTTCAACGAAAACCGCTTTCACTACAACTGGCACTGGCACTGGCACTTCGGCACCGGCGACGCGGGAAACGACGGCGCTCATCAGCTCGACATCGCGCGCTGGGCGCTGGGCGTGGACTGTCCGCTCGCCGCCAGCGGCATGGGGCGCAAGCTCTTCTTCGACGACGACCAGCAGTCGCCGGACACCATGAACGTGACGTTCGACTACCCGGACAAGGCGCTCATCTGGGAAATGCGGATCTGGAACCCGTATCCGCTGGAGGGGATCGACAACGGCGTAGCGGTGTATGGCACCGAAGGGGCCGTCCACATCGGCCGCTGGAACCGCCGGTGGGGGTTCAAGGGGTTCGACCGGGACGGCAAGATGGTTCACCACGACGATGCGAACGAGCCGAGCGCCCACGCGCAGGACTTCCTCGCGTGCGTCCGCTCACGGAAGTCGCCGAGCGCGGACATTGCAATCGGGCACCTCTCGGCCGTGCACTCCCACCTCGCCAATATCGTGGCCCGCGTCGGGAGAAACGTGAAATTCGACGCCCAGACCGAAACCATCGTAAACGACCCGGAGGCGAACTCGTACGTCAAGCGCCGCTATCGCACACACTGGGCCACGCCGAAGAACGTGTGAGCGAGTCCCGGCAGCCGCCCAGCCCGCTCATGAGGCCGTCTCCTCCAGCTCGCGCAGCGCCGCTTCCAGCTCTTCGTCGGTCGGGACGCGGTGGTGCCATTCCGGACGGTCCTGGATGAAGGACACGCCGTAGCCCTTGTGAGTGTGGGCGACGATGCAACTGGGCCGGCCCGGCTCGAACGGAATCTGCCCGAACACCTCCAGAAGCGCCGCGTGGTCGTGGCCGCTCACTTCACGCACGGCCCAGCCGAAGGCCCGCCACTTCTCGGCCAGCGGCTCCAGGCGCATCGTCCGCTCGGTGGTGTCGCCCTGCTGGAGCCCATTGCGATCGACGATGACGGTGAGATTGTCCAGCCCGAAGTGCGCCGCCGCCATGGCAGCCTCCCAGTTGCTGCCCTCCTGGAGTTCGCCGTCGCCGGTCAGAACGAAGGCCCTCCAGGCGGCCCCATCGATGCGGGCGGCCAGGGCCGCCCCGACTGCGACCGGCAGCCCGTGACCAAGCGTCCCCGTGCTGGCCTCGACGCCGGGGATCTTGGTCCGGTCGGGATGGCCGCTCAGTCGCGAGAGGGGCTGGGTGAAGGTCTCGAGCTCCTCGTCGGGGAGGAAACCCGCTGCCGCCAGCGTGGCGTA
>CAZIRH010000304.1:0-6041 GCA_964541065.1 uncultured Solibacteraceae bacterium | reverse complement strand
CGCCGCAGACGAAGATTCGCCCCTCATGGCCGGCCGGCCGGAGAAGCTCACCGCTCAGCTCCCGCGCGGGTGCGTGCCAGCGCACGTTGCGCAGCTCCGACCCGCCGCCCTGGTAGAAGCTGGTGGCGGCGATCCACGGATGCTTTCGCTTGGGGCGCAGCACGAGCAGCTTCACCGCGGGCCCGAAGAAGCCGACGTCCAGCATCCCCGGCTCCCGCGTGGCGATGAGCGGCTGCGCATCGCCGGGGTGCGCGTAGCCTTGCGGCGCCGCCGGCGTAGGCAGAGGCGGGCGGATCGCCGGCACCTCGCCAAGGAACTGGCCGGACCAAAACTCGTGCGCCCAATAAGCGCCGTCCGGGTCAAGCCCGAGGCGCTGCAGCGGCAGGCGAAAGGTGGTCATGCCGCCGCCGCCGCCCGCGCCTTCATAGTCGAACAAGCCCACGAGCGTCCAGGCGTCCCAATCCGAATGCATGTCGAGCGCCCACACCGAGCACGCCTGCCGCGGCTCGGCCTCCTGTGCCTGCGAGCTATCGCCGCGGCACATGGACTCGTAGTCCGAGGAGGTGATCATCACCGGCTCGAAAAGGTCAACCGGCCGGGCGGCGCGCCCCTGGGGCGGCAGAGTCGCCTGCAGCACCTGCCAGCGGTCCTCGGGGAGCGTGGTCAAGTCGTCGGAGATGTCCACCTGCCCGCCACACAGAAAGGTCGCGCTGGCGCGCAGGCGCGCCTCCTCCAGCGTGCCCGGCAGCCCTACCACGCAGCAGGAGGGTTGCAGCACCCCCCAGCGCCGATGCTTGAACAGGTGCGCCGCAAGCGAGGTGTAGGTTTCACCCAGGTGCTTCCAGCCCACGCAGCCGGTGTTTCCGGTGTCCATGTTGGTGTACAGCAGCAGGAACTGCCCGCGGCCGGGCATCTCCGGCCCGCCGCAGCACAGGATCATGGCGTTGGCATCGCCGCTGCGCAGGGCCTGGTGCATGATCTCGCTGCCAATGCGTGCGGCCTCCCAGCCGCCCCCGGCGACGATGCGGTCGTTGTGGCGCCGCCTCAAGGATCCGCTGGCGACACCGCCGATGAAGTCCGTCTTCAGGTAGAACACCCCGCGCTCAGCCAGCGACGTGACCTTCCGCCGCAGCCAGTCCTGCGCCCCCGGGTGGGTCAGGTCGAGCGCGTAAGTCTGCCCGTGCGGCTGCCAGAACCACTCGCCGAGCGGCTCGGGCTTGCCGTCCTCGCCAGGCACCAGCCACTCCGGGTGCTCCTTATAGACCGCGTCGAACTCACTGATAGTGTACGGCGCCTTCCACACGCCGAGCTTCAGGCCGAGCTTGGCGAACTCGTCCGCCAGGTATCGCAACCCGTGCGGGAAGAGCTCATTCTCCTCGAAGGCCGCCGGGATTTGCTTGTCTTCCCACCCGAGATCTATCTCCATGATGGAGAAGCCCAGCGGCTTGAGGCGTTCCGCCGCGACCCTGGCGTTGGCGAGCATGCGCTCCCCGGTTACCGCCAGGCGGTACGGATACCAGGAGCAGAACGACACCGGCGATTCCGCCGGCACCTGTGCGCCGTTGCGGTCCGCCACGCGCTGGCCGTAGGTATCCAGCATCGCCAGCGGGTCCGATCCGATCATGATGACGATGTCCTCCAGCTCCAGCGTCTCCCCGGCAAGCACGCGCAGGTCGCCGCCATCGAAGCCGGTAGTCCACTCGCGGACCGCGCCGGATGCGTCGGCGGCGATGCGGACTTCTCCTACCCAGCGGGCGCTTGTTTCATACCCCACGAGCAGGGCGCGACCGGCGGCCATGTCGTAAGCCGCCCACACCAACTGCGAGCTGGATTCCTGCAGTTCGGTCGCGCCCGGCTCCGCGCCCGCGCCTGGTGGCACCGGCTTGGGCTCCGTGCCCACCGGCTTGCACAACGGGCGCACCCGGCCGGAATATGCGCTCTGCTCGTAGATGCGTATCCGCGACGGCTCCGCGCCGAAGCGCGCCACACCAGCCTGCCGACGGTCCAAACTGAGCATGGTGGCGCGGTTCAGAATCACGTCCGCGCCACTGCGATTCGTCAACTGGCTGCGCATGGTGATCACGTTGTCCTCGGCTCTACGCAGCTCGTAGGTCAGTCGCAGCGCGGGGAGCGCGAAGTCAACCTTGATCTCGATGCCGCCATCGGCCAACGCCGCCTGGGCGCCGGTCGGCGCCAGGTCGCGGCCATCCGCGCTCAGCCCGCAGGCCAGCGGCCCGAGGGTGAACCCCTCCCAGCCCGGGGCGCACACGCGCGCCCCCGATCCGTCTGCATCTACCTGGAACCCCAATAGACCCGCATCAACGCTCAGCATGTGGCAGCCTCCGCACCTACCCCCAGCACCAACGTTGCCGCGCCAGTGCGCAGCCGCGCGATGTCCGTCCGCGGGCGCGGCGCGCGTTCTGCCGGCGGGGATCTCCGGCCAGAGCCTGGCGGCCCTTCGACTGTAGGGGCGCAGCATGCTGCGCCCCTACGACCGCCCCTGCCAATGGAAGGAGGGCCGTCCCGAGCCACGTCGAGGGGCGGCCCATGGCCGCGGCAAAGCGCCCGCGGGCGGCGG
This sequence comes from uncultured Solibacteraceae bacterium, assembly GCA_964541065.1. Taxonomy (GTDB): domain Bacteria; phylum Acidobacteriota; class Terriglobia; order Bryobacterales; family Bryobacteraceae; genus VFZS01. The sequence goes on along the minus strand of CAZIRH010000304.1, from coordinate 3,463 downwards.
CCAACAACCCGCTCCAGCAGTCATTCCCATTCGCGGCGACACGCAGCGCCCCTCTCGGCACACTGCGGGGAGGTAGGGGCGCACAGCTGCGCGCCCGTACCGAGGCGGCGAAGCCCGGTCCGAGCGCGAGCCTCGCAGCACACAGCGCAGCCAGCGACAAGAGGATCGTCGCCAGACTCGCCCGCTCGCCGGAGGTTTACCCGCCTTTGGAGGGCGAGCAAGCCTTTGGCGGGCGGGCGATCGTAGGGGCGGGCCTCCATCCCCGCCCGCGGGCCGGTCGGGCCACTTCGCCCGACGAAGCTGGGCTACGAGGCCCGCGAAGGCGGGAGACCGGCCCCTACCTAGCGTGTCAGCAGTATGAGCCCGGATCGAGGAGGCAGTTCGGCCTTTACCACCATCTCTCCGTCCGCAGGCGGCAGCACCGCCAACCTTGCCGCGCCGGTGCCCAGCCGGGCGATATGTCGCCCCGGGCGCGGCCGGCGCATGGGCTGGGACAGGGTGATGGCGGCCGCTTGGCTCGTTGATGCGTTGACCAACACCAGGCCCTTCTGGAAGCGACGCTGCCAGACCGCGCCGGCTTCGGCGTGGGAGTCGGCTCTCCGCTCGCGGCTAGCGATCGGAAGGCCCAGCTCCACATCAAAGAGCGCGCGGTGGGATTCAATCTCCTCTCGCACCAATCCCAGGTGGTAGCCCCCGAGATCGTAGGGGTGCTTCGGCGGCCCCACCAGCCCGCTGCCCATGGGCTGGGGTTGAAAGACGACGCTGTCGCTGTGCTTGGCGAGAAGGTAGGTGGCAAGCAGGTATTCCAGTTCATGGTCCTTGCCATAGTGATACCAGGCGGCAGCGATGTACGGCTTGCGCTGGGCGCTGTAGCGAGCAACGTATTCAACGGCCTCTTCCCAGCGCTCGATCCTATCTTGCCCAAATGGAAGAGTGGAATCGTAGGCCAGCCAGTCCTCCCCCCACACCCCATCCAGGCGGGCTTGACGCTCCGGCTGGGGCACATCATCTACGACCAGGTACTCCCGCGGAGTGCGGATGGTGTCGAGAAAGCGATAGATGGCGGCATTCACCTGCTCGCCGCTGGCGTAGTCGCGGAACTCGACCCTTGGCTGGAGATAATAGACTCCGTTCCAGGGGACCCCATCAATGCAATAGCCGTCTGCTCCGTACTTGCGGCAGCGGGCGTTCAGCTGCTCGCGGAAGAACGCGGCCCATTCCTGGTTGCCGATATCCATGAAATAGGTCAGGCGGCCGAGCTCTTTCGTTCCCCAGAGGGTATTAGGGGCTTCCTCGCCATCTTTCGTCAACAGCCGCCAACCGGCCATGCGTTCGGGAGCCAATCCTCCGACGGAAAGCCCGCCATCCTCGCCCACGGAGCATATCACCGGGCAGACCATGAGCAGCAGGCAGATGGCAGGATTGATGCGGCGAATGGCGGCGGCGGCGTCAACCGGCCATGAGCCAGCGGAATAGATATCGAAGTTCCGGGCAATCCAATCGCGCGCCTCCGGCCACGGCCATTCTTTCTCTCCCAGGGAAAGTCCGCCGTACACATACGCTCCCAGGCGGACGGACTTGCCCGCTCGAATCGGCTCCTTGCCGCAGGCGGGGATGCGCCGTTGCAGCCAGGAATAGGAAAAGCCTCTTGTTCCCGGAGGCATCTTGCCCGTCGTCGCATCTGCACCCGCCGCGCGAGCGAATGCGGAAATGAGAATCATCGCCCCCAGTCCTTTCATCTTGTTCATTGCTGCAACCTCCGCGAAGTACGGGCGCACAGCTGTGCGCCCCTACGACACGCCGCGCCAGGATCGCTTCCCTGCGGGCGTAATAGACGTCGTCCCGCGAAGAGAGTCCCTCACTACATGGTCCGGAGGAGGAGCATCCTCGCCAAGGGAAGACCGTACGCGCTGGATCAGGGCGTCCGCGCTGAGCGTCTCTTCCGCCGCTAGCCAGATGGCTTCACAGACGGGGTCGAGCGCCAGCTCCTGGTCGGCGTTCGCCGTTACCAGCCGGAAGGCAGGGCCGCCAAAGCTTGCCCGCCTCCGGCGGGCGCGCGCTGGGGCAGCGCAGGGAAATCCCGTGCTTGCCCGCGCTCGCGCTCACATCCGGATTGCGCGAGATGCTCGGCACCCTTGGAGGCGAGCCGCCATGTTGCTCCGCGCTATCCACGGGCTAATCCTCAGCAGCGAGTCGCCGAGGCCGCGCAGCCGTGGCATGCCCCCACTATGCCACAACCAGCGGGAAATAGGTGACTGTCCCCACCGCCCCATGAAACCCACGTGCCGTTGGCGTTTTGCTGCGTCACCGGCTGCCCAATCGCATTGTACCCGAAGGTGGTGCGCTCGCCAAGCGGATTCAACAGCCATCCGATCCTGTTCGCCGCGTCGTAGGCATAAGTCGTCATCCCGCCGTCCGGGTCGGTCATCGTTTCGCGGTTGCCCACCGGGTCAAACGTATAGGTTATGGTCTTGGCGCCGGGGTAGGTGACAACCTCAAGGACGTTCACCGGGCTGTAGGCGTAAGTCGCCGTTCCGGTGCCGTCCTGCATGGTCAGGCGGTTGCGCACCGCGTCGTAAGCGAAAGTATGCCTCGCTCCGTCGGGGTATTCCCGGCGAATCAGGCGGCTCGCCGCGTCATAGAATAGAAATGATTCGCTACGGCGACCCACTCTCGCGCACAAAGTTGCCCGAGTGTTCATAGACCGCCCACAAAGGCTCGAAACGCACAATAGCCGCCAAGATCTCCTGCAGCGATGCCTGTACCGCGACCAGGCCGACCCAGACCTGCCGCTCGGTGTGCGCGTCGATGCCCGCGCCCTGTTGCAGGAAGGCGCCCACGGCTTTCCAGACCTCTGCGAGCCTATTGGCCACGGCCAGGAGTTCATCCGCCCCCAAAGCCCCAAACGCCTTGAGGCGACTCGCCAAGGTGTCTAGCGAAGGTACTGGCAACGAGTCTGCCGCTCGATCGCGCCCCCCTCCCGACCATAAGAGACCTCCGTCTCGCGCTCGGGCAAAATCTTCCTCATTCATATACTTCAGAAACTGGTTCATCATGTTGTGATAAAGCGGCCCGAACTGATAGGCCATGTACTTGATCTCGACCATGGGCCCGCCGGTAAAGGGACTAACCTCGAACAGCGTCCGGAACAGGTCATCGTCGTCTTTCGGAAAGTCTTCGTGTCCGAGGTGCTGCAAGGCCCGCAGCAGTGCGGCGCAGTTTGCCGCCGTGTGCATAACATGATACGCAACGTTGTCGCCAACCGATCCTCTGTACCACGGGGTGGAAATGGCCTCCCATCCCTCACCTTCGGCGTACAGCCCGCCAGGGGGTTCCCATGTTCCGACCCACGCTCTCAGGCGGGCACAGAACCTCTCAATTCGATCCCGCGTATTCTGATCCATAGCTCACGCTGGTACTGCAATGGGTATCTTGGTGATGAGCAGAATTATCAGGGATATTG
>CAZIRH010000303.1:0-6137 GCA_964541065.1 uncultured Solibacteraceae bacterium | reverse complement strand
CGCGCAGGCACCATTGGAACACGAAGGTCCAGCTCACCAGCAGGACCAGGGGATGAACCACGCCCCACAGCCAGCCCGCCGCCGAGCCCACGTAGCGTTGCCGGAAGTCCCGCCGCACCAGTTGAAACAACAGGCTGCGGTGGGCCACCAGGTTGCGAAGGAAACGGCTCCCGGGAAAACGCGCCATCAAGATGCATTGTAGCGATGCTGGCGCGCCGAAGGGAGTATAATACATACGCGGCTACCGGAGTCACGGGGGATCTTGGGCGCCAGCAGTAGAATGACCCACGACCGTTGCCAAGCGGTCTTTGACGCGCTGGGCTTCGGCGTGTGCCTGCTCAGCCCGGACGCACAGATCGAGCAGGTGAACCGGGCCATGACCGCCATACTGGGCAAGTCCGCCGACGAGCTGCTCGGGCGGATTCCCCAGGAGGTGGTGCCGGGGCTGCCGCCGCCCTCCGACGCCTGCCCGTTTCAGCGGTTGCGCAAGAGCCTGCGGCGCGAGTCCGCCGAACTGTGGCTGATGGAGCGCTGGTTCCAGGTCACGGCGGACCCGGTCTTTGACCGCCAGGGCCGGCTGACGGGCTCGGTGGTGACCATGGTGGACACCTCCCAGCAAAGGCTGCTCGAGGAGCAGCTCCGCCGCTCCCACAAGATGGAGGCCATCGGCCGGCTCGCCGGCGTGCTGGCCCACAACTTCAGCACTCTGCTGACCATCATTAGCGGCTACGGGCACATGGTGCGTGATGGGCTGCCCCCACGGGACAGCCAGCGCAAAGATCTCGAGGCCATCCTGGAGGCGGCCGACCGCGCCACCAGCCTGACGCGCCAACTGCTCACCATCGGCCGGCGGCAACCGGTCCACCCGCGGCTGCTGGATCTCAACCGGCAGGTCTCCGGCATGGCGCGAATCCTGCACCGCGTGGTGGGCCAGCGCATCCAGCTCGCCCTTGCCTTGCACCGCCCCCTGGGTCGGCTCCAGGCCGACCCTGCGCAGATCGAGCAGCTCATCATGAACCTGGTGCTGAACGCGCGCGACGCCATGCCCAGGGGCGGCCGGCTCGGCATCGAAACCGCGCGGGTGCGGGTGAGCAAGTCGGGCTCGCCCGGCCAGCCCAGCCTGCCCCCGGGTCAGTACGTCACCCTGACCATCACCGACACGGGGACCGGCATGGACGCCGAGACCACCAGCCACCTGTTCGAACCCTTCTTCACCACCAAGCACAAGCGCAAGGGCGTCGGGCTGGGGTTGCCTATTGTCTACGGGATCGTCAAGCAGTGCCGTGGTGACATCGAAGTGAGCTCCGAGCCCGGCAAAGGCACCAGCTTTCGCATCTTCCTCCCCGTGTGGCGGCCGGGCCGGGCGGCGGGACCAGCCAAGACCGGCGCGCCCAGCGGGTGAGGGAGCCATGGACGCCTCTGGCATGCCTGATCCCCCGGCGGCGCCGGGCCGCGCCGCCGAGGAGCGCTACCCCCTGCTGTTCGAGCGCAACCCAGCCGCGGTGTACCGCACCACCCTGGAGGGGCGCGTGGTGGACTGTAGCGAGTCCCTCGCTCGCATCTTCGGCTACGTCACCCCTCGGGAAATCATCGGACAGAACGTCAGCGACCGATACTTCGACCCCGCCGACCGGGCCCCGATCCTCGAGCGTCTGCGTTCGGAGGGCGCGCTGACGAATCTCGACCTGCGGCTGCGGCGCCGGGACGGCTCGCCCGTCTGGGTGCTGGCCAACGTGGGCCTGGTGGAGGGACCGGGCGGGGAGCCGTTGATCGAGGGGACGCTGGTAGACGTGACCGACCGCACCCAGGCGGCCGAGAAAGTGCTCTGGCTGAACCGGCTGTACTCGGTCTCCAGCAGCCTGCGTCAAGTTATCATCAGGGTGGCCAGCCGCCAGCAGCTCTTGCAGGAGGTGTGCCGGATCGCCGTGGAGAAGGGTCTCTTCCGGATGGCGTGGTTCGGCGTGCTGGATGAAGTCACCGAGCGCGTGATTCCGGTGGCCCATGCCGGTCATGCGCTGGGCTATGTGGACAACATCCGCATCAGCCTGGCCGACGAGCCGGAAGGGCACGGCCCCACGGGAACCGCCCTGCGGGAGCGTCGGCGCTTCGTCTGCAACGATATCGCCGGGGATGCCCGTATGTTGCCCTGGCGGGACGAAGCCCTTCAGCGGGGCTACCGGGCCTCGGCTGCCTTCCCCGTGCAGGTGCAGGGCCGCCTGATCGGGGCGCTGAACATCTACGCCGTGGAGCCGGGCTTCTTCGACGAAGAGAACGTCTCCCTGCTGGAGGAGATGGCCGCCGATGTCGCCTTCGCGCTGGAGAACCTCGACCGCGAGGAGCAGCGCGAGCGGGCGGAACAGGAGCGGGCCCAGGCTCTGGCGCGGGAAGAGGTGGCCCGCGCCCAGGCCCGGGCGGAAGCCCGCTTTCGCGAGCTGCTCGAAGCCGCCCCAGACGCCATCCTCGAAATCGACCGGCAGGACACCGTCCTGCTGGTGAACGCGGCCACCGAGCAGCTGTTCGGCTACGACCGCCAGGAGCTGCTGGGCCTGCCGCTGGACCGGCTGCTGGCCGAGCGGTCGCGGGGAGCGTACCAGCGGCTGCGCGCGGCTTGCCTGGCGCATCCCGGTGGCCGTCCCCAGGCGCCCGAGGAGCTCAGCGCGCGGCGCAAGGACGGCCGCGAGTTCTTCGCCGAGATGACCCTCAACCCGGCGCACAGCGAAGAGGGCGGCCCCATTACCTGCGCCATCCGCGATGTCACCGAGCGCAAGCATCTGGAGGAGCAACTGCGGCAATCCCAGAAGATGGAAGCCCTGGGCCGGCTGGCCGGCGGCGTGGCGCACGACTTCAACAACCTGCTCACCATCATCGGGGGGTACTCGCAGATGCTGCTGAGCGGCGTGCGCGCCCGGGATCCCGCCCGCCGCGACCTGGAATCGATCGCCGAGGCCGCCAACCGGGCTTCCGCCCTGACGCGGCAGCTTCTGGCTTTCAGCCGCCGCCAGGTGGTGCAGCCCAAGGTGCTGGACCTCAACCGCCTGATCGCCCGCATGCACCGGATGCTCCGCCCGGTCATCGGCGAAGACATCGAGTTGCGGCTGAACCTACAGCGGAACCTGGGGCGGGTGAAGGCCGATCCGGGGCAGCTCGAGCAGGTGGTGATGAATCTGGTGGTCAACGCGCGGGATGCGCTGCCCCAAGGCGGGTGGATCACTATCGAGACGCGGGAGATCGTCCTCACAGCGGACGCCGCACCCGTCGCCCTGCCTGCCGGGACCTACGTCGCCCTGGCCGTCAGCGACAGCGGCGAGGGCATCGATGCGGAGACCCTGCCTCATGTCTTCGAGCCTTTCTTCACCACCAAGCTGCGCGGGAAGGGCTCCGGCCTGGGCCTTTCGACGGTCTACGGAATCGTTAAGCAAAGCGGCGGGGAGATCCAGGTCTCGAGCGAGGTGGGCCAAGGGTCCACGTTCCGCATCTACCTGCCGGTGTTCCGCGCTCCGGCCAAGCGGCGGGAGATCCGTGCGGCGCCGGTTCGTGCGGCCACCGGGGAGGAGACCATTCTGCTGGTCGAGGACGAGGCGGGCGTACGCCGCCTGGCGCGCGAGATGCTGCTGCGGCAGGGTTACACGGTGCTGGAGGCCGCCAGCGGCCCGGACGCCCTGGAGCTGTGGAGCCAGCACGGCGGCGCCATCGACCTGCTGGTGACCGATGTGGTCATGCCCCAGATGAGCGGCCGCGAGTTGGCCGAGCGGCTCCGGGAGGCGCGGCCGGACCTGAAGGTGCTCTACATGTCCGGCTACACCAATGACGTGATCGCCCGCCACGGCGTGCTGGAGGCCGAGGTCGCGTTCCTGCAAAAGCCCTTCGCCGCGGAGAGCCTGGGGCGGAAGGTGCGGACGGTGCTGGACCAGGACCATGAGCCTGCCAGTCGATAGCGATTCGCCCGTCCTCTCTGTGCCCGTCCAGGCAGGCTGGCTCCAGGCATGGGCTCGGTGAGGGCGAAGCTGCGCCCGGAACGCCGCGGCCAGGTACTGGTCCGCAGTCCTGGACGCCCTCGGCCCCACGCGTACCAGTACGCGATTCTGTGCCCGAGACCTTGACGAAAGAAACCATTCGCGATACTCTAGACCAGTAGGCTCTGGAAGGTGACCGGAGCATACGGGAAGGACGAGGTCAGAAGGATGCGACAGGCACAGGCGTGTGCGGCCATCATTGCGCTACTGTTCATTTGGGCAGCAGGGGCCCAGGCTGCCCCGATCCCGATCAACAGCACGGGTGCGACAACAGCTCTGGGCTTTGAGGATCCGAACTGGAAGATCTTCTTCTACAACGGGGTCACGTGGGTGAGTCTCGGTCAAGCCTACGTGGTCATCAGCAACGGTTATCCCGGGTCCTGGGTGCCTAATGACTTGAACTCCAAGTGGATCGCACCCTACCCCGACTATGTCGGCCAAAGCGGGATAGATGCGGTGGGCGATTACAGGTTCGAAACGACCTTCGATCTCAACGGGCTCATTCCGGGGACGGCGCACATCAGTGGCGAGTGGTCCACCGATAACCAGGGCCTGGGCATCCTGCTCAATGGGGTGGACACGGGTGTGCTGCCAGTTAACGAAGAGCAAGCGTACCTGATGATGCGTCCGTTCGACATCACCAGCGGGTTCGTGGTAGGGGTCAACTACCTGGAGTTCAGGGTCCACAACCAGGCATGCGCTGGGTGCCCGAACGACCTTAACCCCGTGGGAGCTCGAGTGTCGTTCATCACTGCGGAAGCGCAGCCCGTGCCCGAGCCGACCGCCTTCGCCTTGTTGGGCGTCGGCCTGGTTGCAGTGGGCGTGCTCGGCCGGCGCAAGAAGGGTCGCTAGCGCGAATCAGAAAAGCGAGCTTTCCCGGCCGCCGGTTCCCCCCGGTGGCTCTTTCTGCATTCAGCCGGGAAACCTGGACAAGCGCTTGGGGTGGGTGACGGGATTCGAACCCGCGACCACCGGAACCACAATCCTTTCCTGAGGCAACCCGGGGCGATCCCAGGCGACAAATCCCTTGTTTCTTCAGAGGGCGGCTTGCGCCCAGTCCCGCCGAGTACCACGGCCACGGGCAAAGTAACGGGCAAAGTCGCCGCGAGCCTTCTGGGGAGGGCGTTCGGTGATGGATGCCGACAGCCCTTCACGCGAACTCAACGAGCCACCCTCAAGCCCCATGCGGGTTTACACCACCCCGCTTCCGCAAACGCAACCGGGGCCGGTTTCCGCCTCGCTGCGGGCGGTTCCACGCGGCGGGCGGGCTGCGCGGAATCAAACTGCCAGATAACGGCTGCTGCTGTCGGTCGGGCGGGCGTGCAGGTAGCGCCCCGTGGTGCTCAGGTTGCCGTGCCCGAGGGTGGCCTGCACCAGATGAACCGGCGCCCCCCGCTCGATGGCGTGCGAGGCGTGCGCGTGCCGCAACCAGTGCGGACTCACCCCAACCTTGATCCGGGCGCGTCGGGCTGCGGCCCTGACGATCCGCAAGACCTGGGTGGGGGTGAGGTGGCCGGCAAACTTGCGGGAGCGGAACACCGGCTCCTTGTCCCCTGCCTCTCCTCGAAGTTCCGTTAGATCGTGCCAAGTCGCTTCAGAGAGTAGGACCACGCGCGTCTTGCCGCCCTTGCCGTAGACCGTGACCTGCCCGGCCTTCTCGCGCGCCTGGGAGTCCTGCCACGTGAGGGCGCACAACTCTGAGACCCGCAACCCCGCAGCGTAGAGCAGGCGGAGGAGGCTCCGGTTTCGCGGGTCAGGCTCCAGGGCCAACATGCGTAGGACCTGCTCTTCAGTCAGGATGCGCTGGGCCAGCGTGTCCTTCCGCTTCGGTAGTCTGAGGGCGCGGCCCACGTCGAAGGGCAGGTAGCCGAGGCGATGGCCGAAACCGAGCGCGGACTTGACGCTCGACAGCACGCGCGCCCGGCTCGATACAGCCATCTCGCCCAGCGAGTCGGCGAAGGCTTGCAGATCGGCGAGGCCGGTGTGCTGGAGCGGCTTACGGCTGAAGGCCAGCAGGCGCCCGATGTCTGCGGCATAGGCGCGCTGGGTGTGCGGGCTGCGACCATGCAGCCACAAGCCGATCAGTTGGGGGTCGGAGTGGGCTTGGCGCATCAGGCCGGCCTG
>CAZIRH010000302.1:0-6141 GCA_964541065.1 uncultured Solibacteraceae bacterium | reverse complement strand
GACTGCCACATGCCCTACCTGCGGCAGGGCGCCATCAAGATCAGCGACCATCACGTGCGCAGCCCATTGCTTAACACCGAGCGCGCCTGCCTGACCTGCCATCCGTTCCCCGCCGAGGAGATGAAGGCGCGCGCCGAGGCCATTCAGGAACGCAGCGCGGCGCTGCTCGCGCGCGCCGAGGACGCGCTCATCGCGCTGCTGGATGAGGTCAGGGCCGCCCGCGCCGCCGGCCTGCCGGACCAGAAGCTCGAAGCCGCGCTCAAGCTCCAGCGCCGGGCGCAGTGGCGCGTGGACTTCGTCAACGCCGAGAACTCGATGGGCTTCCACGCCCCGCAGGAAGCCGCCCGCATCCTGGCCGAGGCCATCGACTACGCGCGCCAGGGCCAGTTGGCCGCGGTGAGAGGGAGGTAGGGGCTGACAGGCGGAAGCCTGTCCCACGAGTTTCTTCACACGTTCCAGGCACGCAGAGGCGCTAACTTAAGCAGCCGGTGACGCCGCCACCGGGTCCTCGCGCGGCTCGGGCATTTACAGCGGGCAGACGCAGCGGTTCATGCGCAGCCATGTCGTGGGCCAGCAGGAGACGCTCACCAGCGTGAGCGCCTGGCCGCAGTCCGGGCACTCTTGGCCGGCTTCTTAGTGGACGGTTTCGACGCCACACCCGCGGCCTCGAACTCCTGCCGCGAGATGGGTCGGGTGGCGTAGTTGCCGTGCGCCACCGGGTACAAAGTGATCGTCACCGCGGAGCGCTGGGTGGCGGTCTCGGTCACAGTGAAGGGATCGCCCTTGGCGTACCTGTACCGCTCGGGCTTCGTGCCATAGCGAACTAAAAGGTGGTACTTGCCGGCTGCCACATTCACCGTGGCGGAGCTGCCCTGTGCAACCTCGACGGTCTGGGGGCTGGGCCCCGCCAGCTTCACCAGGGCGTGCTCGCCGGAACGGTTGTCGAAGGTGACAGTGTTGGCGGGTTGGCTGCCGCGCAGGCCCGCCGCCACCACCAGCGCAGCGCCGCAGAGCCTGCGCCAGCCTGGCCTTGGCCACGCCATATCCATCCGACTGCCCGCCCTTCTATACCTTCACGTTAGCACCGCCCAGAACTGCCAGGACTTGTTTCCCGCTGTCGTCTTGGCGACCGGCGGCGCCGCGCACCAGCCGACTACGGAACCGATCGTCGGGACCGGGCCGCTGCGCCGGGCGGGAGTTGCTCCACTCGGTACACCGTCGCTCCGGGCGGAATGACCGCACCGACCAGGGCGCCGACTGCGGCCCAGACGGCAGTCGCAACAACTGCCGTTCCGGGGCCGAAGTCACGGTGACCCTCCTTCGCCAGCGCAAGGGCCATCGCGGTCCCTGCCCCGCCCCCGGCTATGCCGGCGCCAATCAGGGCGTTGCGCTGCCGGCGGCCGCGGGGTTTCGTGGACACCCGCACGACACGGTCCTTTGGGATCGATAGCTCACCGCGGGCTGTTCTCAGCGTTATCTCGAACTGCGAATACCGGGTGAAGCCACCTTCCATGCTGATCTGGTTGGCTTGAACCACCTGGATGTTCTCGTCCGGCTTGAGCCGCGCCAAGCTGCTCCAGTCATGCACGTCTGCTGCGGGCATCGACGCTATCGCCATGGCCGTGATCGAAACGAATCGAAGAACACTCATGCTTCCTCTCAGCGGTCAAGACTACATCAACGCCGCCCGTGGCTTGTTACCAAACCGTCTGGAGCCCCGGGGACAGAGTCAGTATACATCTGACCGCCGGCCGGCACCCACCGATGGCCCGATGCTATAATTAGTGGATGAGACTCCCCCGCATCCTCTTGGTTCGCCAGCACTTTCCCGACCGCCGCATCAAGGACATACCGGGAGAGGTCCGACGCACACTGGCCGAGGCCGGCCTCGGCGCACGGTTGAAACCCGGCTCTCGGGTGGCCATCGGCGTGGGCAGCCGCGGCATCACCAACCTGGCGGCCATCGTCAGGGCGCTGGTGGACTACTGGAAGGACTTGGGGCTGCGGCCCTTCATCTTCCCGGCCATGGGCGGGCATGGCGCCGCCACCGCCGAGGGCCAGGCCGACGTACTGGCGCACTTCGGCATTCACGAGGCTGGGCTGGGCTGCCCGGTGGTCAGCTCCCTGGAGGTCGTGCCGCTCGGTGCCACGCCCGAGGGCATCGAGACGTTCCTGGACCGGCAGGCCTTCGAGAGCGACGGCGTCATGCTGGTGGGCCGGGTCAAGTGGCACACCAACTTCGTCGGGAAGCTCGAAAGTGGCCTCTTCAAGATGATGGCCATCGGGCTGGGCAAGTTCGCCGGCGCGCAGCGCTACCACACCTACGCCTACCGGATGGGCCTCGAGCAGGTCATCCGCAGCGTGGGCCGGCAGGTGTTGAACTCGGGCAAGATTCTCGGGGGCCTCGCCATCCTGGAGGACGGCAACCACAACACCGCCTGGCTGGAAGCGGTGCCGGTCGAGAAGATGGAGCAGCGCGAGGAGGAACTGCTCGCCATGGTCAAGTCCTGGGCCGGCCGCGTCCCGGTGCGGGAGCTGGACATTCTGATCGTGGACGAGCTGGGAAAAGACGTGAGCGGCGCGGGCATGGACACCAAGATCATCAACCGCGCGGTGGAAGCCGACCGCAACCCATTTCCGAACGCGCCGCGCGTCGAGCGGATCTTCGTGCGGGATCTGAGCGCCCTGACTTACGGCAACGCCGTCGGCATCGGTCTGGCCGACGTCATTCACGACCGCATCCTCGGCAAGATCGACTGGACCCCCACCCACATCAACTCGTTGACGGCCTCCAATCCCGAGGCGGTCCGCGTCCCCATCCACTACTCGACGGACCGGGACTGCCTGGAGACCATCGCGCCGACGGTCGGCCACCTGGACACTCAGGACGTCACCATCGGCTGGATCCGCAACACGATGGAACTGGCTCTGCTCGCGCTCTCCGAGAACCTGCGCCCGGAGATCGAGCAGAACCCGGCGCTGGAGATCTTAGGGCCCGCTCAGGAACTGCCGTTCGACGCCGAAGGCAACCTGCTGAGCCCGCTGGCCTCCGCAGGCCGTCACTGAGACATCCGCGTGGTGGCGCACGCTGTAGACGACGATCCGCTCCAACTGCCGCCCCATCCATTTCTCTTGTGGGGCAGGCTCTTCAGTCCGCGCCGGGCGTAGCATTGCCGTGGGAGAGATGCATCGACTAGGCTGAGAAGTGAAGATGGCGGAGCGGCTGCCGGCGGCGATCGGGATCCTGGGCGGGATGGGCCCTTGGGTGGACCCGCTGCTGTTGCGGAAGCTGCTGGAATATCAGGCGGCGCAGGGCGTGCGCCGCGACCAGGACGCCATTCCCACGCTGCTGGCACAGTATGCGGAGTTGATCGAGGACCGCACGGAGTACCTGGTGTCGCTGGCGCGCGGCGCGCCGCTCAAGAACCTCGCGGTCAACGTGGCGCGGATTGCGCGAATGCTGATAGCGGACGGCGCCTGCGTGTTGGGCATACCCTGCAACACCTTTCACGCCGCGCCCATCTTCAGCCGCTTCGAGGAGGAGCTCGCGGGCGCGGGGGAAGTCGAGATCGTCCACATGATCCGGGCGACGCTGGCGGACATCGCCGCACAGCACCCCGGCGCGCGCCGGGTGGGGATTCTCTCGACCAACGGCACGTACCTGCACCGGATTTACGCGGAGCCGGTGACCGCGAGCGGCCTGGCGCCCGTGACGCTGCCTTACGAGCCCCGACCCTCGCCTGAGCAGGCGGGGCGGCTGGCGCCGCTTCAGAACGATGTCCACGAAGCCATCACCAGCACAGAGTGGGGCGTGAAGTCCGGCAGCGAGGCGCGGCTGGGCTACCCCGCCGCCCGGGGCCTTTTGAAGGCAGCCGCACGGCGCCTGCAAACACTGGGCGCCGAGTTGATCATCCTGGGCTGCACCGAGATTCCGCTGGCGCTCGAGCAGGCCGACGTGCCGGATCTGCCGCTGGTGGATCCGCTGGACTCGCTGGCAAAGGGGCTGGTGGAGGCGTACCGGGCGCAGCGGCGCTAGCGTGCTGTCCGAGAACCGTCGCCAGGAGCGCGACCAGAGTCAACGGCACGACCCTTTGTTTTTGCATATCCAAGACGTCTCCTGGTGTGACCCCCAAGCGCTCAGAGCACAGTCTGCGGACCCGCGGCTGCGTGTCGCTCGTCGAGGTCGCGAAGCTGCATGGGACCGGGCAGGGAGAAGGCCGCCCGCGAGCCGTATGCCGGCTCGCGGGCGGGTTTGCGGCTCAGACTAAAAGCGGTATTTGAGACTCAGTTGAATGTTGCGAGAGCCGATCTTCGTGCTGCTGATCTGGCCGAAGTTGCCCGCCCCGTAATTACTAGCCGGGGGATTGAAGATCGGATGGTTCAGGAAGTTGGACGCCTCGGCGCGGAACTCGAGGCTCTGCTTCTCCCAGGTCTGCCAGCTCTTGATCAGCGCGGCATCGAGCGTCGTCAGCCGCGGTCCGCGCATGTTCAGGAAGCGCGGTGCGCTGCCGTAGGTGTCCGCCGCCGGCTGCGAGAAGCCCGACACGTTGAACCAGTTGTTGAACCGGTCGTAGACCGAGCCCGAGGTGGCCGGATTGCCGATCAGGTTCGGCCGCTGGGTGCCGTTCCACAGCGTTCCGCCGTTCTGAACCACTTGCAGCGGCTGGCTGGATTGCATGGTGAAGAAGCCGCTCACCTCCCAGCCGCCGATAATAGCGTCAACAGCGCGGCTCAGGTTCGAGCCGAACGTCCGGCCCTTGCCGAACGGAATCTGGAAAACGCCCGTCAGCACGAGGCGGTGAGCCACGTCGTTCGACGACAGCGACTTCTCCTGGGCGAAGTTCCATACGTTCTGCAACTGTCTGCCGTTGACGTTGCTCAGCCAGTCCAGGTTGCTGGAACCGTTCGAGACGTCATCGAGCATCTTGGACCACGTATAGTGCACCAGCACTTGCAGACCCTTGGAGAACCGCTTCTCCCACTTGAGCTGCAAGGCGTGGTACGAGGAGTCGCCCGTGTTGAGTTCCGAACTGCCCGCGCCATCGAACTGCGGCATGGGACGGAGCAGGCGATACCTCTGGGCCGCCGTTCTGTTCAGGTTGGTCGCTTTCGGGTCGGTGATGATCCCGTAGAAAGGATTGGGAACCGCCTCTTGCAGTTGCTGCCGGGTATATTGCGGGGTCGAGCCCCCCAGCAGCCAGTAGTTGGGGGTGAGATTGGACAAGGTGGTCACCGCGGCGTTCAACAGCTTGACGCCCCGGCTGGCCGTGTAGTTGACCTCCACCATCGATTCCCAGCCCACGTCACGCTGGACCGAGAGGTTCCACTGGTACATTTCGGGATTCCGGTTGGCACGGAGGATCGTGCCCGCGCCCAGGCCGAGGAAGGTCTTGTCGCCCTGCGAGGTGCCCATCGGGAATGTCAGATCCTGGGGATAGGGGTTCGACAGATACGCGTATTGCGTCGCATTGCTGTCCAACGACCATTGCACCTGCGAGTTGGTGGTGAAACCCGAGCCGGTGTGGCCGGACACACTCGCGCGCGACAACGAATAGAAGAGGCCCGCGCCCGCGCGGATCGACGTCTTCGGGTTCAGCGCGTAGGCGAAGCCCAGCCGCGGCGAGAAGTTGTTCTTGTCCGTGTCGAACGGGGAGCGGACGTCGTTGTTGCAGAACTTATAGACGCCCTTCAACGTGTAGCCGGGCACGGAGATCGGCGCCGCCGCGTTCAGGTCCCAGTAGCTGAACCGGTTCTGGAGCTCGTAGCGCGGCACGTCAAACTCATAGCGCAGGCCCAGGTTCAGGGTCAGCTGGCGCGTGATCTTCCAATCGTCCTGGAAGAAGAAGCCCCAGTAATTGGCGCGGTTGAAGACCTTGGGATCGAGGTGGTAGTCGCTGCCGCTGCCCCAGCCGACCAGGAACGAGGCAAATGCGCTGCCTTGGAGGCTGTTGCTGGTGTTCAGATCCTGGCTGGTAACTTGCTGGTTGAAGCTGAAGTGGCCCTGCGGATAGCCGGGCTGCGCGTAATCGAGCCAGTTGTGGCGCCGCTCGGCGCCGGTCTTGATGGTGTGCGCGCCCATGCTCTTCGTCATCGAGCCCGAGAACTGGTGGACGCCTTCCTGGCGGTCCATGATCACCCAGC
>CAZIRH010000301.1:0-6194 GCA_964541065.1 uncultured Solibacteraceae bacterium | reverse complement strand
GCGATGACCGCCCTCAAGAACGACGCGGCGCTGGCCCCGGCGACAAAGACCGCCTGCAACACCTGCGCGACCGCGATGGGGGTAGCGGCAACGGCGTGCACGGTGGCGGCGACCGCCTGCAACCCAACCTTCCTGGCCGGGGTCTACCTGGCCACGAAGCTGAAGGTGACCTGATGGAGACGACAGCCCAGAACGAGCGGGACACTGAATCGCTCTACGTCAACGACCAGGGCGACTACGAGACGACCACAACCGGCATCCGCCTGGACACCACGCCGCGCACCAAGTGCCTGCTGGCGCTCAAGGCGAAGCGGGGCGCCTACTGGTCCGATCCGGACTACGGCTCGCGGCTCCACACGCGCAAGACCCTCCGCGACGTCCAGCGCAGCGCCCAGGACGACTGCCAGGAGGCGTTGCAGTTCCTCATCGACCGTGGTGAGATCTTGGGCGTCGAGGTGACCGCCATCGAGCAGGACCCGACCACCGGCGCCGCCCACATCTGGGTGGCGATCACGGTCACCGAGGACGAGCTGGTGGACATCCTGGTCCAGAGGGAGCTGTCATGATCACCGTTCCGACCCGCGACGACGTGCTGGCCGAGTACCTGGCCGCCCTGAAGGTCGCCCGCCCGCAGACCGACACGTCCAAGGGGAGCCCAGAGTGGGCCCGGGCCAACGCCCTGGTCGAGCTGGTCTACGGGCTGCACTGGCAGGTCCGCACGGCGCAGCGGTCCATCTGGCCGACCGAGGACACGCCGACCGAGGACCTGGAGCGGCACGCCGAGCTTCGGGTGGGGCAGCGCATCGTGGCGAGCAAGGCCAGCGGGACCGATGCCCTGCGCGTGACTGGCACCCTGGCGGGCGCCGCGGTCACCGCCGGCGACACCCTGGCGCACAGCGACGGCACCCGGTTCCAGGTCACCGAGACGGTCACGGTGGGGGCCGGCACCGCCGACGTGTCCATCGAGGCCATCACCGCGGGCATCATCGGGAACAAGGTCAGCGGCGATGCCCTGACGTTCGAGACCCCTCCGGCCAACATCAACGCCGCCGCCTCGCTGGTCGTCACCCTGAGCGGCGGCTACGACCAGGAGACGGACGCCGAGCTGCTCGAGCGGGTGCAGGACGCCTTCCGCAACCCACCAGCCGGGGGGCGCTGCTCCGACTACCGGCAGTGGGCCCGGGACGTTCCCGGGGTCGGGGGCGCCTACTGCTACGGGCCGAGCAGCTACGCACTGACGGGCCGGCGCGGGGTCGGCATCGTCGACGTGGCGGTGGTGGCCCAGGGGACCGGCGCTGCCCGCTTCCCATCGACCGCGCTCGTGCAGCTCGTGCAGGATGCCATCGACGAGCAGCGCCCGGTCCACGCCAAGCCTGGGCTCGCCCTGCTGCCGAGCGCCGTTTCCCAGGCCCTCGATGTGCAGGTCGATGTCCGGCCGGGCTTCGAGTTCGACTGGGACGTGGCCGGGGCTGGGGTCGTCGCGAGCTACACATCGCAGGTCATCACGTGGACGGCTGGACCGCTGCCGGCGGACCTCGTTGCTGCGGTGGACGCCGGGGCTCCGGCGCGGATCGTCTGCGCCGGCCAGGTCTTCACGGTCACGGCCTACGACAACGTGGGGCCGACCTACACCACCACCATCGCCGAGACCCCGGTTACCGCCCCGGCGAGCCCCATGCCGATCTACCCTGGCGGCCCCGTCTCGGCCCTGGCCATCCAGGCCCTGAAGGACTACATGGACAGCCTCGGGCCGGCGCGGCCCGCCTACGCCGACCCTGACCAGGCGTGGGATGCCACCTGCCGGCTGGGCCAGATCCACTCCGCGCTGCTCGAGCGGCGGACCTCCAGCGGGGCGCTCGTGGGCGTGCTCGGCATCAGGGCGATCACCATCGTCACCCCGGCCACCGACGTGACCCCGACCGACACACCGGCCACCGTCCCCCAGATGCTCTACTATGGGCAGGTCACCGTGAGGCCGGCGCCATGAGCACGTGGGCCAGCATCTTCGAGGACGCCTTCGGAAGCGCGTCCATCGATTCCAAGTGGACCAAGGACCCGAACAACGGGACCATCGCGCTGCTCTCGGGCGCGCTGCGCATGTCGTGCGTGGTCAGCACCAATCTGTCGTGGACCTCAACCTACAAGAACGCCCCGCTGCTGGTGCTGCCGTTCGCGGCCATCGGGGCCAGCGCCGCGGACCTACTCTGCTTGGAGGTCACCCTCAACCAGCTCCAGGTGGGCAACCTCCGCTACACCGACGTGGGGCTGATCCTCGACGACGAGAACGCGCACTGGTTCATGGTCAACGAGTCCAGCGCCGGACTCGAGGGGATGTTCGCCAGGGCGAACCTCATCGCCAACGCCTACACCGAGAGCGGCTGGTCGGCGGGCGTGGCCAGCGCCTGGCCGGCGAAGGTGCGCCTCTACTACAACGGGGGCGCAACCGCGCAGACCATCGAGGGCTCGACGTCTCTGGCTCCGGGCTACGCGAGTGCGTGGATCAGCTACGCCGGTGCAGCCTACGTGCTGATGGAGACGTGGCTGGTGGGGATCGCTCCCATCGGGTTCGTGCTCGCGACCCAGAACACCACCGGGGGCGGGAACCCGGCGCTCGACGCGCGCTTCGATGATGTCTCCGTCACCAAGTTCTACACCTACCAGCCGACCGACGAGACCATCCGGGGAACCCTGATGGACCTCTACCCTCCGGGCGCCTACCCAAGCATCGATGGGCGGGGCGGACAGACCTTCCACTATGACGTCTGTGAGCAGGACGCTTCGCTGCTGACCCACGCCCGGGTGGCGGTCGAGCAGCTCGAGCTGGAGATCTTCCCGCAGACCGCCGAGGAGACCCTGGACGAGTGGGAGGCGGCGCTCCAGATCGACACCGTGTTGACGGCCGTCGCTGACCGCCAGGGCCTGGCCGCGGATGCCGCGCGCTCGCCGCTCCTGGTGACCCCGAAGAACCTCCGGGCGATGCTGGCCGAGCTGCTCCAGTCGGTCTACGGGTTCTGGGACCCGGGTACCCTCGACGTGCTCGCCCACTACGACGTGCAGCAGGGCAACGGCTACGTCGCGGAGGATGCCAGCGGGCTGGCCCTCGGGGCAGCATCGCCGGCCCAGTGCAGCTTCGACTTGGGCAACGACCCCCACGCGACCGTGCGGCTGGTCGACCGCGCCGATGGGTGGACCCTCGAGGCCGAACTGCAGAGCGCCGTCATCGGGGCAGGCAGCGCCACGGGCATCTTCATCAGCCCTGAACCCCTCGGGCGCCTGGGCGATGCGCTTTTCCTCGGGATGGAGCACTACGGGGGGAGCACTGCGATCCGGGCCCTGCTCTACACCGCCGCAGACGGGGACTGGTCACAGCTCGGGACCATCGCGACCGTGGGCCCGCCCTGCTGGTTCCGCATCGTGCGGGGCTCGGATGGTGTGCTGCAGCTCCGCGCTGGCGCATCCCTCGGCGCCCTGGCGAACGTCGTCTCCGACCTCGCCCTGACCTGGACGCCCAGGGTCTGGGGAGTCTGCACCCGCAACAGCGGGGCCTGGGCAACCGTCGAGGGCGTCTGGCAGGACATCCGCATCGCCTACAACCTGCTGCGCAACAACGTCGAGCTGCACGAGTACCGGGCTGACCAGATCCCCGACGGCGACCCAGAGCGCATCTTCTGGGCGTTCGTTCACCGCGACCCGGACGACGCCGGGGCCTACGACCTGGCCGGGGCGCAGCGCATCTGCGACCGGGTGAAGTGGGGGCACTCGCAGATCATCGTCGGGGAGAGCGACTGCTTCCTGTGCGACGACTCATTCTCGCTGACCGATCGTGATATCCTGGGGGCGTGAGGAGCTACCATGGCCTGGCCGATTGATGCCATCCTGCGCACCTACGCTGCGCTGTCGCAGGTGTTCAGCGACGACCTGAACGCCATTCAGAACCGCATCGTGGACCTGCACCGAGAGCGCGCGGTTCCGATCGTGTGGGCCGCGAAGGAGGCAACCGGCACCCTGGGGTGGACCTTCGACACCGCCCAGGCCGAATACGGCCACATCTGCGTCACCGCAGCGTCGACCCTGGTCGGGCTGATCAACCTGCCGAACGGGGCAAAGCTCAAGTCCGTCTCGGTGAAGGTGAGAAACGACGGAGCGGCATCGATGGTGGGGAACCTCTACGAGGTGGACCACAAGATCGGCAACTCGACGACAGCCCCGGCAAAGGGCTCCACGCTCGCAACCGATGCTGCTGCAGGAAGCGCGGCGTGGGACGTGATCGTCCTGAACCCGACAGACCACGAGGTCGCGGACTACACGCAACTGATCGTGGAGATCACGGCAGCCAGCGCCGACGACATGGTGGCTGCTGGCTATGCCGTGTACGAGCCAATCACCCCGACCCCGTAGAACACGCCATGGCTGTCGACGACGAGACGATGCGGGCATTGATGGCGGCGCTGGACGGGCGCCTCGGCATGATGACCAGCGTGGTCAACGAGGCGACCCGCTCGGCAGCCCTGGCGGCCGGCGCGGCGATGGAGGTCCGCGGCCAGCTCCAGGGACTCAAGGACGGGGTCGCCCGCGTCGAGGCCGCCCAGGCATCACAGGGCGAGCGGCTGAGCATGACCTGCGCCACCATGGAGTCGCTCAAGGGGACGTGCATTCAGCGGGGCGCCTGGTGTGACCGGCGGTTCCAGGATGCAAGCGATGACCTCAAGGCCGCATTCACGTCGGCAGACAAGTCGTGGAGGGACAGCCTCAAGCCCGTGCACGCCCGCATCACGAAGCACAGCTCCGAGACAGAGCGGCTGCGCAACGAGATGGGGCAGTCGGTGACCGAGCTGCGGGACAAGCTGGGGCAGGTGCGCGAGTCGACCGATGTGCGCCACATCCGCTCGATCCAGCACCAGGCCGAGGAGCGGGGGAAGGAGCGGGCCCTCGCCCTCGCGCGCGCCCGGCGCGAGAAGCAGGTCGCCCGGGCGGTCGCCATCGCCAAGGTCGTGGGCAAGGTCCTGCTGGCGGTGACAGGGATCGGGGCAGGCGGGGCGGGGCTGCTCGCGCTGCTGCGGGCCATCCTGGGTTGACCTGCGGGGTCGCCCCGTGCGACCCTTTGGTCATGCCCGACACCGACACCAAGGTCAACATCACCGCCACCGTCACCCCGACGCCGCCCTCCACCCAGACCAGGGCCGGCCGCGCCACTTCCGAGTACTGGGTCACCGTCGCCTTTGCGGGCGTCATCGTCCTGGCCGCCGTGCTCGGCTACGCCCTGGGCAAGCTCGACTGGGGCCGCGCCGGGGAGCTGCTGACCCTGGGGCTCGGCATCCTGGGGCTCGGCTACTCGGCCGCCCGTGGACTCGCGAAGCAGGGCCCGCTGAAGGTGCTTATCCCCTTCCTCCTGCTGCTGGGGCTCGGCTCCGGCTGCGCCCCCTCGACGATGCGCGCCGCCATCGACTACGCCCACAAGGGCGGCAAGCTGGTCAGCAGCTACGAGCCGGCGCTCCAGGCCGAGTGCCTCGAGCGGGCCCGGGCCTGCAAGGGGAAGGTCATCAAGGTGGAGCAGTGCACGCCCTACATCACGTGCCGCGACGTGCAGCGCCAGCTGGCCCAGGCGATGGCGCTGGTCCAGGGCGGGCTGGCCCAGGCCGAGGCGGCCCGCCAGGCTGCGGTCAACGCCGGGCTCCTGACCGGCAAGGCGGGGGGTGCCCAATGACCGGCGTCGAGATCGCAGCGGCGGTCACCATCGCATCCAAGGCCGCCGGCATCCTGTCCGCCATCGAGGTGCTGATCGAGCGCCTGGCCGAGATGGGGGTCGAGACGAAAGACCTCCTCGCGGCGACCCGCGCCGAGGCCGCCCGCATCACCACCCAGCAGGCCGCCTACGAAGCCGAGGCCCTGGCCGAGATGGGGCTCAAGGGCCCGACCCTCTGACCCGCCCGGTCGCCATGCTGACAATCGTCCGCTGGTGCATCGTCTGTCAACGCCGGGTGGTGATGCTCATGAGCGCCGACGGCGTGACGTGCAGCTGCTGCGGCGGTCGGTATTCGGCGTGACTGGTCGCCATGCTGACGACCGCCCGCGCCGTTGCCCTCCTGGCCCTCCTGGCTGCCCCTGCAGGGGCCCGGGTGCCGGCCCGGCTGGTGGCGCAGGCCGAGGCCCGGGCAGGCCTGCCGGCGGGGCTCCTGGCTGCCGTGGTGTGGGTC
>CAZIRH010000300.1:0-6234 GCA_964541065.1 uncultured Solibacteraceae bacterium | reverse complement strand
CGAGCCGGGCACGCTGACCGCGATCGTCGGGCCGAACGGGGCGGGCAAGACCACGCTGCTGCGCATCCTGGCGGGACTGTCGCGGGCCGGGCGGGGGTGGGTGCGCCTGCTGGGCGGAGACCCGCGGGAGGAGCGCACGCGGGCGCGCGTGGGCGTGCTGGGGCACGGCCTCTCGCTCTACGACGAGCTTTCGGCGCTCGAGAACCTCACGCTCTTCGGGCGGCTGTACGGGCTGGCGGATGCGAACCGGCGTGCGCGGGAGTGGGTGGAACGCACCGGGCTGGAGCGGGTGCGGGACGCCCGGGTGCGGGAGTTCTCCCGCGGCATGCGGCAGCGGCTGGCCATCGCGCGCGCTTTTCTTCACGAGCCGGCCGTGCTGCTGCTGGATGAGCCGTTCACCTCGCTGGACGACCGCGCCAGCGCGCTGCTTCAGGACCTGTTGCGCCAGGCCGTCGCGGGCGGGCGCACCGTGGTGCTCTCGACTCACCAGTTGCGCGAGGCTCTGGAACTGGCCAGCCACGTGGCGCTGCTGGTGCGCGGCAGGCTGGCCTACGCCGGCGAGCGCCGCCCAGAGATGCTCGAAGACGCCGGGTGGCTGTACCGGGAATACGGCGAGGGTTGATGGGCTTCTTCCGGCAGACCCTCACCATCGCGGCAAAAGACCTGCGCTCGGAGCTCCGCACCAAGGAGGCGCTGAACTCCTCGCTGGCCTTCGCGCTGGTCATCCTGCTGCTGTTCAGCTTCGCCTTCGAGCCCACCGAGGAACAGACCCGCCAGATCGCCGGCGGGCTGCTGTGGCTGGCCTTCGCCTTCGCCGGCACGCTGATCCTGAACCGCAGCTTTGCGCGCGAACTGGCCCACGATTGCCTGGACGCGCTGGTGGCGGCCCCGCTGTCGGGCGCGGCGTTATTCTTGGGCAAGTCGCTGGCCAACTTCGTTCTGCTGCTGGCGGTGGAGCTGATCGCGCTGCCGGTGTTTGGCATCTTCTACGACGTCAACTGGACCCGGCAGTGGGGACCACTCGTGACCGTGGTCGTGCTCGCCACCTGGGGACTGACCGTGGTGGGCACGCTGTTCAGCGCGCTCACGGTGAATCTGCGGTTGCGCGAGCTGATGCTGCCCATGCTGATCTACCCGGTCATGGTGCCCGCGCTGTTGGCCGCCATCCAGCTCACTTCGCCGCTGGTGATGGGCCAGTCTCTCGACGCCGAGCTGATGGTGTGGCTGCGGCTGCTGGTGGCTTTCGACGTCGTCTTCACGGCCTTGACCCTGGCGCTGGTCGAGACGGTTCTGGTCAGATAGGGGAGGTATGCGTCAACGCGTCTTGATCCTGCTTTCCGGGATTGCCGCCATCCTGCTGGCGCGCAACCTGTACGTCATCTTGTTGAAGCTGCCCGACGAGAAGGCGCAGAAAGCCATCTTCCGCATCATCTTCTTCCACGTGCCGGACGCCTGGACGGCCTTCCTGTGCTTCTTCGCCGCGATGGTGACCAGCATTCTCTACCTGGCCACCCGGAAGCTGCGCTACGACGCGGTGGCGGTTGCGGCGACCGAGGTGGGCCTGGCCTTCGGTCTGGCCAACCTGGTGACAGGCATGATCTGGGGGAGCAACATCTGGGGCACGGCCTGGACCTGGGACGCGCGGCTGACGTCGATGCTGGTCGGGTGCCTGCTCTACGTGGGCTACCTGATGTTGCGGCACGCGACCGAGGACCCCACCGAGCGCGCCAAGAACTCCGCGGTGCTCTCGATCATCGCCTTCGCCGACGTGCCCATCATTTTCTTCTCCATCAAGTGGTGGCAGGAGAAGCTGCATCCTGCGCCGGTGGTGTGGGGCGGGGGCTGGATGTCGCCCGAGTACTGGCAAATGCTGTTCCTGAACTGGGCGCCGTTGCTGCTGCTGGCGCTGGTCATGGTGGCGGTGCGCATGCGGCAGGAAGAGCAGCAGCGCGAGCTGGAGGCGCTGCGCCGGCGGGCGCACGCGGTGTAAGAGGGAGGTTTTCGCCATGGGTATCCGAGACCTGGCGCTGAGTTGGTGGCAGGTGGCGGGCGAGTACTCGCCCGAAGCCTACGCGCGCAACTTCCGGTTTCTGTTCTACGGCCTGCTGGCCGCCTGGCTGGTGCTGTGCGCCTACCTGGTGTGGCTGGTGGCCCGCGAGCGGAAGCTCAAACGGCAAATGGAGAGCCTGCGGCGGATGGTGGAAGAACGAGAGAGCGGGGGAGAGAGATGAAACGGCGCGGGTTGCTCGAAATGCTGGCCGGCGGGGCGCTGGGCGCCGTGATCTCGAAGCGCGAGGCGGCGGCGCAGGAGCGCATCGAGCGCGCGGTGCGCGGCATGCCCTCGCCGAAGATCATGGACATCAGTGTCATCGCGACGCAGCCGGCGGGTGCGCGGCTGGTGGTAGTGAAGGTCGTCACCGACCAGGCCGGGCTGTACGGCTACGGGTGCGCCACGTTCACGCAGCGGGCCGAGCTGGTGGTGCCCGCGGTGGAGCGGTACTTGAAGCCGCTGCTCGTCGGCCGCCCGGCGGACCGCATCGACGACACCTGGCAGCTCTGCTACAACAGCTCCTACTGGCGCAACGGCCCGGTGCTGAACAACGCCCTCAGTGGCGTGGACCAGGCGCTGTGGGACATCAAGGGCCGGCAGGCGGGCCTGCCGGTGTACCAGTTGCTGGGCGGCAAGTGCCGCGAGGCCGCCGACTGTTACGGCCACGCCGGGGGCGCCGACATTCCCCAGGTCATCGAGAGCGCCAGGAAATGGATGGCCCGCGGCTTCCGCCATGTGCGCGTGCAGATCGGCGTGCCGGGCATGTCGGGCTACGGGGCCGGCGGCGGCGCGAGCAGCGTCCAGAGGCTGCACAACGATCCGGTTTTCGAGCCGGCGGCGTATTTGCGGCGCGCGCTCAGGATGCTGGAAGCCTGCCGCAAGGAGCTGGGCGAGGAGATCGAGCTGCTGCACGATGTGCACGAGCGCGTCTCGCCGCGCCAGGCCGTACAGTTCGCCAAGGACGTCGAGCCGTTCAAGCTTTTCTTTCTGGAGGACCCGCTTTCGCCCGAGGACATCGCCTACTTCCGCGAGATGCGCGCGCAGTGCGCCACGCCCCTCGCCATGGGCGAGTTGTTCAACAGCCCGCACGAGTGGAGGCCGCTGATCGCCGAGCGGCTCATCGATTACATCCGCATACACATCTCACAAGTCGGCGGCCTCACGCCTTGCCGGAAGATCGCGGCCTTCGCCGAGATGTTCGGGGTGAAGACCGCCTGGCACGGCCCCGGCGACGTCTCGCCCGTCGGGCATGCCGCCAACATCGCTCTGGACGTGGCCTGCTACAACTTCGGGATCCAGGAACACAGCGCCTTCACCGCACGGCATCAGGAGGTTTTCAAGGGCTGCCCCGTGGAGAAGGACGGCTACTTCTATCCCAACGAGGCGCCCGGCTGGGGCCTCGAGGTGGACGAGAAAGCGGCGGCCAAGTATCCCTTCGGCGGCTCCGGCGCCGGCCCGTGGAACCGGCTGAACGGTGGCTGGGGCGTCATCCGCCGGCGCGACGGGACGGTGATCAAGCAGTAGGGCGAGGCTGGCGGGGGCATGTATCAGGCGGCTGCCCGGCGGAGGTCACAACGACCCAACTTGGGAATGGGATCATTGTCTCGGAGCTTAAGCAGGAGCCACTCCTCCGCAACCTCCTGAAGCTCGGCGCGGCACCTCTCCAGGGAGCGCCCGTTGGCCCAGACTCCTCCCAGCCCCGGGACCTCGCCGAAATAGCTGCCGTCCTCGAGAATCCGGTAGCGGGCCCGGCTCATGGCCTGCCGAATGTAGCGCGTCAGCATGCCGCCTTTCATTACAGCAGGCTTTGCGGGAACGTGGCACAGGGGTCACAACCTTCCGCACACACTCGGGCCTTCTGCCCGCTCGCTGTTCCGGTGAGGTGCCCTCGGGGCGGCCGGTGGGCAGTAGCCTGACCACGACCTCAACCGGCGTCGAACCCGATCCCGACAGCTTTGCCGTCGTCACAGGCACGCCCGACGCGCGGGTGGTGCGCTTCGCCCTCAGGGTGAGTTTCTGACCTGGGGCCCCAGATCGTGCAGGATCTCCAGACACTCGATCAGGGCGCGGCCGTTGTGGTAGCCCTCCTTCCAGGAGTCGCCCTTCCCCTCGCGGCGGGGGCCGCGCGGGCCAATGCGGGCGTGCCATTCGCCGTGGTCCCAGTCGATCTGGCAGCGGTTCAGGAAGTCCCAGGTTCGCTCGAAGACCGCGAGGTACTGCGGCTCACGCGTCAAGCGGTACATCTTCAGGGCGGCCAGTAGACCCTCCGCTTGGACCCACCAGATCTTCTCGCGCCGGTCCGCCGGGCGATTGAAGGCACCGCTTTCGTAGAAGCCTCCGTCCCGTTGGTCCCAGCCGTACTTCATCGAGTAGGCGAACAACCCGCGATAGAGGTCTACGGACAGCGAGTTCGGGAGGCCTGCGGCTTCGTTGGCTTCGATCAGGAGGGAGACGTTCTCAAGATTGTGACCGTGGGAGACCCGCGAGTTCTTGCCGTCCAGGATCGGGGTCCAGTCCGGGCGGTGCTTGTCCGAGCAGGCGCAAAGAGGCTGGCGGACCACACGGCGACTCTGGATGGTGATGAGCTCGAGGAGCCGCTCGCGCACCAGCGACAGGCGGCTCACGCACCAACAGGCGGTGAGCGCCTCCAGCAGGTGCAGGTGCGTGTTCATCAGCTTCAGGCCGGTTTGACCCAGTACACAACGCTCGCCCGGCGGGTGCAGCGTCCAACGCTGGTCAAATGACTCCCGGTAGCCGCCGTACTGCGGGTCATGGGCCCGGGCCTCGAGCAGTTCGAAGAGCTGCACCGCGTCCTCCAGCACCTCTTTTCGCCCGCTGGCCAGGTAGTATTCCGAGAGAGCGAACAGAGCGAAGGCCTGGCCGTAAAGGTGCTTCTGCGGCTCGAGTACGCGGCTCCCGGCGGAGTCCGTTTCCCAATAGAGACCTCCGTACACCCGGTCGCACATTCGCTCGATCAGGAACCGGTAACCCAATTCGGCGGCCTCCAGCATCTCGGGCGGGCGGTATCCGAACCGCGCCAGACGGGAGAACAGCCAGAGCATGCGCGTCTGACTGACCAGACCCTTCGCCGTCTGCCCGCTGGGTTCGCCCCTCTCTCCGAAGTGGATAAGGTAGCCGCCATGCTGCCGATCCAGACACCTGGGGTGCCAGAACCCGGCAATGTTGTCGTAGAGCGTCCGCTCCATCTGGAGAACGCGGGCCTCGGCGGACACCGGTTCCCGGTCCTCTCCTCGCCCGCGCCGGAACTTCCCAAGCAGACGCAAAACCGTGCGTCGCATAAGGCGCGCGTCGGGGGCGCTCACAGCGGCCAGTCGGTGGGTTCGGCCGTGGAGATCTCCAGGTAGCCGTGCTGGGGAACCGCGTCCATGGGCAGGCCGTCCTTCCACAGCGACAGTTGCAGGCGCACGGGCTGCCCGGGCCGCACGCCCAGCGCCGCCAGCGAGAAACGAGCCTCCAGGATCGTGCGGAAAGCGAACTCGGCGGCCGCGCCCTGTCCGGGGAGAAGCTGGGCCCACGCCGTCTGGTCGAGCTTTACGCCGCCCTGCTCGAAGCGCAGCACGAAACAACTGGCCCGCGAGGCTTCGGCACACGACTGCACGCTCAGGCGGGCCTCCGCACCCGACAGGGTCTCGAGGGCGCTGGGCTGGAAGTCAACCCGCAGGTACAGGCTGGCGCCGTCACTGCCGTAGTAGACCTCCTGAATCAGGAAGCGCTTGCCGTGCATGGCGCCGGAGCGGGCCTCGACGCGGTAGCTGCCCGCGCCCAGCCACTCGAAATAGGAAGTGGCCTCGCCGTCGATGGCGGGCCGCACCGGCCCGCTCGGCGGCACATGGGATTCCTTGACCGTCACTTTGAGGATGGGGCGGGAGAGCTCATCGGGCGGGCTCAAGTGCAGGGCCCGATAGACGTTGGCCAGGTGCGCGCGGTAGAGCTGGTCGAACTCCGGCCGGTAGTCGGAGCAGTGCTCGGGGCCGTACCACCAGCACCAGTCGCTGCCCTCGGCGATGAGCAGCTCTTCGTGGGCCAGCGCGCGGTCCCGCTCCGGGGCCGCGCCGCTTTCTAGATCGAAGGTCTGGCGCGCGCGCAGCAGGCATTCCCACGCGCGGTTGTCCTCCTCGGCGCCAATCCAGATGTCGAAGTTGGCGCCGATCCAGGAACCCGGG
>CAZIRH010000299.1:0-6255 GCA_964541065.1 uncultured Solibacteraceae bacterium | reverse complement strand
GCACCGCGCCGGATTGGGGAGGGTGCTAAGCTGGTGTTCGGGCTTGGAGGATTGCCGTGAGCGGGAAAGAAGAGTTGCACCAGTTTGTAGACCGCCTACCCGCGGATCAGGTCCAGACCGCCAGGAAGATCCTGGGCGATCTGTGTCGAGAACCCGCTTCCGGCTCCAACGAGTTTCCAGCGGAGCGCCCGATCGAAGACATCCTCAGAGAACTGGCGGCAGGGATCCCTCGGGAAGAATGGGATCGTCTGCCTGCCGACCTCACTGACCACCTGGACCACTATCTGTACGGGACCCCGAGAAGGTGACGACGGTTTTTGCGGATACGGTCTACTGGATTGCCACTGTCCGGCCCAACGATCCATGGGCGGCGTCTGCAAAGCGGGCGCGGGAACTGCTGGGTTTGGTTCGCCTGGTCACGACAGATGAGGTACTGATCGAGTTTCTGACCGCGCTGTCTGGCGGCGGGGAGCGCACCAGAGAGCAGGCCGCCGGGATGGTGCGAGCGCTTCTGAGCCATCCCGGCGTCGAAGTGATTCCGCAGTCGCGCGATTCCTTCCTGGGAGGGCTGGCGCTCTACGAAGCCCGGCGCGACAAAGACTACAGCATGACGGACTGCATTTCGATGGACCGGATGCGGGAGGGCTCGGTGTCGGCCGTGCTTACGAATGACCGGCACTTTTCTCAGGAAGGCTTTGCAGTGTTGATGGCCCCGCAGCCCTAGCGGCCCGTGGGAGAAACTGCGCTTTGCCAAAAATGGTGTCTGTCTTGAAAACCGGGGACAGGCTAGGGTGTCCACGGAGGGACACCCTAGCCAGTCCCCGGTTTTCCGCGTGCTCTCCCCATTTTTGTGAGGAGAAGAGACCATGGGCGTGATCGTCGATGAGTTGCGCCGGCTGCTAGAACGCCAACTGAACGAGCATCAGATCGTCATTTGGTGCGATCCGGAGCGGCAGTACGAAACCGCGCTGGACGAAGTGGGTATGGCTGGCGTGACGGTCCTGCGGTACACGGACAGCTTTTACCGGCTGCGACATGAGGCCGAGCCGCACCTCCGTAAACCCGAGAAACCGCGCCTCCTGGTTTACCTGCCCCTTGAGTTCGAGAGGGCTCAATCGGCGTTGGCCGAGCTGATCGCATTCGGCGAGACGCTGCGGCCTGGCGAAAAGGGTCTGGCGAACACCCGTCTGGCGGTCATCGCCCGGCGGGCCTTGAAACCCTTCCTGCCGGAGTCCAGGCTGACCGCGCTGGACCGCGAAATCGAGCAAAACAAACTGTCCCTTGCGGAGCTGGAAGATCTCGCTGCTGGCGGCGCGGAGGCCGCGCTGCCGACCGTTCTGGGCGTAATCTACGGGGCGCAGCACCTCGAAGATGCCGCGCTCAGCTTTGTTGCGAGTTCCGATCAGGATGCCCAGTTGGCGGAGAAGAATGCCGTCGGTGATCTGGTGGGGATGCTCGAGCGCCACTACGGAGCGCCCGTAACGGCCCGGATGCCCCTCACGGAACTCCGCAGCACGCTGGCCCGGCACGTGCTGAGCGCCGAATTCCTGGCTGGGTTGGGCGACGAGGCCCCGGAGGCGCTCCGGGCGGTCGCGACGCCGAAGGAGCCGGCCATCGTCCAGCGCTGCGCGGAGCTGGCCCGCGCCTGGCGCAACCGGTTGGACCTGGGGACGAGCTATGTGAACGTGGCCCAGGCCGTGGAACGGTCTCTGCATCTGGCGACTATGAGCTTTCCGTTTCGCGCCCTGACAGGCATTGAGACCTTCGCGGAAACCGAGCGGCAGTTGCTGCGGGAGACGGCCCGGCGGTTGGGCGAGGGGCCGGACGAGCAAGCGGAGGGGGTGGCGCGCGCGCCGCAGCGGCTTCTGGGCGCTGCGCGAGCCGGAGTTTCAAACACGCTGGGACCTGGTGATCCAGGCGGCCAGCCTGCTGCGGTTGTGCCGACAGATTGACGTAGAACTGGGGGGGCCTCTCTCGGCGGCGGAGCTGGCCGAGGCCTACACGGGCGGCGAACGGCTCTGGTGCCGCCTGGACACGTTGCACCGGCACTTCGAAAAGAAGGCATCCAGTCTTGAGTTCCTTCTGACCGAGCAGCCCGCCGCGATCGAGAGTCTGATCACCGCCACGCGGCAGCGGTACGCCGAAACGGCGGACCGGCTGGCTGAAGGCTTTGCCCGCGCGCTCGCGACCGCGAGCTTCGAGCTGCCGGGCTGGTACCGGCAAACGCAGGTTTTCGAGCGAGCCGTTGCACCGGAGTTGGAAAGAAGACGCGTGGCCTACCTGATGGTGGACGCGCTGCGCTATGAGCTGGCGCGGGAGCTGGCGGACCTGCTGACGCCGGATTTCGAGGTGGAACTGGAGGCCGTCTCCGGCACGATGCCCGGCACCACGGAGGTCGGGATGGCAGCCTTGTTGCCCCATGCAGCCGGCGGACTCACGGTGCGCGCCGGTAAGAAGGACGGCCTCGAGGTTGCCATCGGCGGCGCTGTATTGCGGGACCGCGACGATCGCATCGCATACCTTGAAAAACACGCCGGTGTGCCGGTGTTGGCCCTGAAGCTCGAAGATCCGAAACAGTTCAAAACCAGGCTCAAAAGGCTCGGGGAGGGGCCGGCACTCGTCGTGGTGACCTCACGCGAGATTGACCGCGCCGCCGAGGAAGATCTGGCGCAGGCCCGGGGCTACATGGAGGACGTGCTAGGCCACATCCGGCTCGCGGCCCGGCGGCTGGCCGAGGGGGGCATCGGGTACATCGTGGTGGCGACCGACCACGGTTACCTGTTCGGCGAGGATCTGGAGGTATCGCAGAAGATCGACGCGCCCGGCGGGACCACCGCATTGATCCACCGGCGGGTGTGGGTGGGCCAGGGCGGCGCGGCAAGCGAAAGTTA
Source organism: uncultured Solibacteraceae bacterium (assembly GCA_964541065.1). GTDB lineage: Bacteria > Acidobacteriota > Terriglobia > Bryobacterales > Bryobacteraceae > VFZS01. Next base: position 3,364 of record CAZIRH010000299.1, on the reverse strand, counting down.
TGTGCGGACGACATTGGCAAGGATGGGCGTCCAAAGCGAGTTGGAGATAGCCGTACCGTGGAACCTCGCGGCCTTCAAGGCCGGGGGCTCGTCGGCCTATTTCCATGGAGCGCTTTCTCCGCAAGAGTTCTTGCTGCCCGTGTTGCGGCTCCGGCCTAAAGCGGGTTTCGGTGGCACGGAGGCGAGAAAGATCGCCTGGGAGCTGAAGCTGGGAAGCGCCAAGATCACCACCATCCACCTGACGGTGACCGTCTCCGGTCAGGCTGGGCTTTTCGAGGCGGAGTGGCCGCCAGTCCGAGTGGAGGTGCGCGCCGGCGAAGAGCCGTGCGCGGTGGCGGTGAGCGCCAGCTACAATTTCTCGGATACGACGGGCGAGGTGGCGTTGCGTGGGCTGCCCGATAAACCGGGCGATGTCGAGCCCAATGCTATCACTCTGATGTTGACGCGGAAGGCGCCGCGCTCAGGGACGGTCAGTGTCCACCTGCTCGATGCGGTCAGCGGTGTCGAGCTCGCCAGACTGGATGCTGTGGAGGTGTCGCGTGTCTTCTAGTGCCGTGCTGCCGGTGGAGGGACTGGACCGCAAGATCGCGAGCGTATTCGCCGGCAAGGTGGTCCGTAAGGAGCTGGTGCGGAAGCTGAAGTTCGGCTCCACCGTGCCGGTATACGTGCTCGAGTACTTGCTCGGCAGGTATTGCGCCACGGACGATCCGGCGGCGGTGGAGGCCGGGCTGCGGATCGTCAACTCCACCCTGGCCGAGAACTTCGTCCGGCCCGATGAAGCCAACAAGGCCCAGTCCTTGGTGAAGGAGAGGGGCCGCTACACGCTCATCGACAAGATCAAGGTCCGCTATCTCTCTGAGGATGACAAGTACTGGGCCGAGATCGTGAACTTCGGCCACAAGTACGTGCACGTCCCGGATCGCTTCGTGCGGCAGTATGACCGGTTGCTGGTGGACGGGGTCTGGTGCGAGGTAGAGCTGCGGCACGAGTACGACGAGCAGGCCGCGGGCAGGCGCAGCCCGTTCTGGATTGACGATCTGCGGCCGATCCAGGTGGCAGCGTTCGATGTGGAGGAGTATTGCGACGGGCGGCGGCAGTTCTCAACCGAGGAGTGGATCGATCTGATGATCCGGACCATCGGCCTGGAGCCGGCGGGCATGGAGAAGCGGCTCAAGATGCTCTACCTGCTGCGGCTCGTCCCGCTGGCTGAGCAGAACTTCAACCTGGTGGAGCTCGGTCCACGGGAGACGGGCAAGAGTTTCGCCTACCAACAGCTCTCACCCTACGCCATCCTGCTGACCGGGCCTACCACGGTGGCGAACCTGTTTTACAACATCGCCACCAACCGGATTGGCCTGGTGGGCCTGTGGGACGCCGTGGCCTTCGACGAGGTGGCGGACCTACAGAAGATGCCCAAGGAGGTCGTCAGCACCCTGAAGACGTACTGCGAGTCTGGCACATTTGCCCGCGGTAAGGAGCAGTTGAGCGGGACGGCCTCCATGGCCATGTTCGGCAACACCAACCAGCCGGTGGACGTGATGGTGCGCTCGTCGCACCTGTTCGCGCCGATGCCGGACGTGATCCGGGAGGACACGGCGTTTCTGGACCGCATCCACTTCTACCTCCCGGGCTGGGAGATCCCGAAGATGCAGATGGCGATGTTCACCAACGGCTACGGCTTCGTGGTGGACTACCTGGCCGAGGCGCTGCGGGAACTGCGGCGGCGGAACTACACCGAGATCATCGACCGTCATTTCAGCCTCGGGTCCCAGCTCAAGAGCCGGGACGTGAAGGCCGTGCGGAAGACCGTGGCTGGGCTGGTGAAGCTGATCCACCCGCACGGCGAGGTTTCTCAGGAGGAACTGCGTGAGTTGCTCGAGCTGGCTATGGAAGGCCGGCGCCGGGTGAAGGAGCAGCTCAAGAAGCTGGGTTCGTTCGAGTTCTTCCAGACTTCATTCAGCTACATCGACAAAGAGACCGGTGAGGAGCGCTACGTGGGCGTGCCGGAAGAGGGCGGCCGGAACGTGATTTCGAGCGATCCGCTGGAGCCCGGTTCCGTCTACGCCGCCAGCGTTGACGATCAAGGCAAGGTTGGGTTGTACCGCATCGAGGTAGGATGCGCAGCCGGGACCGGCAAGCTGAAGCTCGCCGGTGGCATCGAGGGCCCGCTGAAGGGGTCCGTTCAGCGGGCGTTCGGGTATCTCCAGGCCAACAAGGTAAGGCTGGGCATTGGACAGGAGTTCGATACGACCGACTTCCACGTCGAAGCCATCGACCTGCTCCAGAACCGAGTCTCCTGTGAGTGCGGGACAGCGCTGATTGTGGCGATCATCTCGGCCATCAAGCGCCTGCCGGCCCAGGCCGCCCTGGTGATTCTTGGGGACATCAGCATCCAGGGCAACATCAAAGGCGTGCGGACGCTGGTTGAGCCCTGTCAGTTGGCCATGGAGAGCGGCGCCCGCCGCGCCCTGATCCCCATCGAAAACCGGCGCCAGTTTCTGGAGGTCCCCGGCGATGTGGCCGAGCGGCTGGACCCGATCTTCTATGGGGACGCTCCCGTTGCCGCCAACAAAGCACTCGGCCTCAACTGAGCAGTAAGCGGAGTATCCGGGAGGCCTACGCATGGCACAGGGCGTGCCGGACGCCCCCCAAGTAGCTTGGCAGCTCGCGGAAGAACCCGCGGTGGTCACTGAAGCCCGGCGCGGGCAAGAGTGCCCACCCCACGGGCGGGTCGAGAAGCTGCCTCACGGGGCGGGGTGGAAAGCTTACGGCAGGGGGCGGGCAGGATGGCCCTGTTTCTCTGTTTTCCCAGGACGCGAGCATTGCCGGCGTTGGTGAGGAGGATGGAGAAATGTGTTTGAGTGCACTGTCCCGGGTTCCCGGGTTCTCCCCCTGTCCCGGGTTCTCCGGGTTCTGTTTTCCCCTCTTTTCCCGGACGACGGACTGAAGTCCGCCGCGGCACGCTGAAGCGTGCGCCACGAGGGGGTCCCCGGTGGGGCGGGCATGTTTCCCCTTGCGTTTCAGCGGCTTGCATAATGCCAGCCACGGCCGGCGGCCAGGCGTCCGCTATGCTGGAGGCGGCCTATGGCTCGCCACAAAGACAGCGGACGCGTTGACCTGCACGCCATCTTCCGCCACGTCCAGACCCAGATGCTGGCCCAACTGGCCTCCGGCGAGCTGTTCGAGCATCCCACCGCCTGCGGCGCCGCCACCGAGCAGCACTGGCTCGGCCTCTTCAACCAGTACCTTCCCGAGCGTTACCGCTCCTCGCCCGCCTTCGTCGTGGACGCCGACGGCCGCCGCAGCCGCCAGATCGACATCGCCATCTACGACCGCTTCTACTCCCCTCTGCTGTTCCCCCTCC
>CAZIRH010000298.1:0-6275 GCA_964541065.1 uncultured Solibacteraceae bacterium | reverse complement strand
CGTCAACACGTATTCCGATACCATGACCTGGGCCAAGGGCAAGCACGTGTTGAAGGTCGGCGGCGAGTACCGCACTTACTGGTGGTTTTCCGGGAGCCTCTCCAACCAGGTGTATGGCAACTTCACCTTTAACGGATCCATCACCGGCGCCGGCATCGGCTACGCCGACCTCCTGCTGGGAATCCCGCAGACCAGCTCGCGGCTGGAACCGCTGGTGAACCGGCCGAACCACAACAAGCAGGCCGGGTTCTTCATCACGGACACGTTCAAAGTCACCCAGAAGCTCACGCTCGACTACGGCCTGCGCTGGGATTACTACGCGAACGCCAGCTACGACGACGGCCTGATGTACAATTTCGACCTGAAGAGCGGATCCATCGTCGTTCCATCGGAGGCGGCGTCCAAGGTCCATCCGCTGTATGCGAAAGCGATTGGAGCGACGCCCATCATCACCGGTAAGGTTGTGCCGCCCGGGTATAAAAAGAACTTCCGGCCGCGTTTCTCGGCGGCCTACCGGCTCACCAACAAGACGGTGATCCGCGGCGGCTACGGCGAATTCACCGACACTTGGTCGTACACGGCGCGCCGGCCGGGGTCCGATCCGTTCGTGTTTGGCGAATCGTACAACAACAGCAACAACGCACTAGGCTTGTCGTTCCCCAACCCGTTCCCGGCCAGCTTGGGCGCCGCTACGGTGGCCAGCCAGAGCGTCACGGTCTGGCCGCTGGACACGCACAACGGCACGGTCCGGCAGTTCAACCTCACGCTCGAGCGCGAGGTGCGCGGCCTCGGTCTGCGCCTGTCCTACATCGGCATGCGCAACACCGCCCTCAACTACGGCACTTACAACAGTAACAAGCCGCGGCCCAGCACCATCACCTTCACCCAGAGCCGGCGGCCCTATCCGCTGTTCAACAACGTCAACGTGTTCGGGACCGACGGGAAGGTGCACTACAATTCTCTCCAGGTGGAAGTCCACAAGCGCGTCGGTTCGTTCATCTTCAACTCGAACGTCACCTGGTCGAAGAACATGTACAACTGGGCCAACACCGAGAACCCCTACGCCATCACCGACAAGTGGGCGCGCGACTCCGCCAACCGCGAGAAGTACTGGGTCACCAGCATGACCTGGCAACTGCCCTTCGGCAGGCAGCGGCGGTTCCTGGCGAATGCGCCGGCGGTGGCGGATCACGTGGTCGGCGGGTGGACGATGCAGTTCATCAGCACCTTTGCCTCGCCCACCTATATCACGCCGGGGTACAACAACTCGCCCCTGCCCACCGGGGGCACCACGGCGGATCCCTCCGGCACCAACACGAATGGCGGGTTGCCCGACGCCATCAGCGATCCCTACGCCGGCTTCAACCGGACCATGAATCAGTGGTTCAACCCGAAGGCCTTCGCTCCGCCGCCGCTCGGCAGGTTCGGAAACGCGATCCAGAACAGCCTCGAAGGTTACGGCATCAAGGTGCAGCACCTCAGCCTGGCGAAGAGCTTCCGCATCACCGAGCGCCTCAGGACGACCTTCACCGGGGCTTTCTCGAACCTGTTCAATCACCCCCACTTCTCGGGCATCAACACCAACATCCAGAACCCCAATCCCGGTATGTTCACCGGGACCAGGCCGAACTACGAGCCGGAAAAGCAGAGCTACCGGCAGATAGACCTGAAGTTTCGGATCGAGTTCTAAAGCGTAGGAGTCAGGAGTCAGCAGTCAGGAGTCAGGAGTCAGAACAGCGGCGAAGGGCGCTTGCGTCCGCGCTGTTGGTCTGTTGATGCTAATCGCCTTTCCGCCCGGCTCGTCATCCGGGCAACGCGTGCAGTTCGTGGACGTGGCCACCCAGGCGGGCCTGACCACATTCAAGCACGAGAACGGGGCCTCCAAGGAGAAGCTCATGCCGGAGACCTTCGGCGCCGGCGTGGCCTGGATCGACTACGACAGCGACGGCTGGATCGATCTGTTCTTCTCCAACGGCGCGGATATGGCGCGCTCGAAACCCTCGCCTGGCAACGTTTTGCTGCGCAACCTGGGCAACGGGAAGTTCGCGGACGTCACGGCCAAGGCCGGGGTGGCCGGCAACGGCAGGTTCGCCACCGGCGTCGCCGTGGGCGACTACGACAACGACGGCTTCCTGGACGTCTACGTGACCGGCTACGGCGGCAACCAACTCTTCCACAACAACGGCGACGCCACGTTCACGGACGTGAGCGCCAAAGCCGGCGTGGGCGGCGGCGGCTGGTCGAGCAGCGCGGCCTGGCTGGACTATGACCGCGACGGCCACTTGGACCTGTACGTGGTCCGCTACCTGGACTACGATATCAAGAGCGCGCCCTACTGCGGCTACAAGCGCGAGGGCTACCGCATGTACTGCGACCCCCAGCAGTTCGACGGCCTGCCGGACCTGCTCTACCACAACAACCGGGACGGCACCTTCACCGAGGTCTCGCGCAAGGCGGGCGTGGCGAACCCGGCGGGTAAGGGCCTGGGCGTGGTCATCGGCGACGTGGACCTGGACGGCTGGCCCGACATCTTCGTCAGCAACGACGGTGTCCGGAACTTCCTGTACCGCAATAAGGGCGACGGCACCTTCGCCGACGTGACCTACGGCGCCGGGGTGGGCTTCGACATGAACGGCAAGCCCATGGCCGGAATGGGCGTGGAGATCGCCGACTACGACGGGGACGGGCTGCCCGACATTTTCATGACGGCTTTCTCCCGGGAGTACAACACGCTCTACCGCAACCGGGGTAAGCTGGTGTTCGAGGACGTCACTTTGAAGGCGGGCCTTGGGTCGGGCTTCCTCACGCTGGCCTTCGGAACCAAGCTGTTTGACTTCGATAGCGACGGCGACCTGGACATCTACTGCACCAACGGGCACGTGACCGACAACGTGGAGCTCTACGATCCGCAGGTCTCCTACCGGCAGACCGACCTGCTGTACGAGAACATCGGGGGCGGGCGCTTTCGCGATGTCTCCGCGGAGAGCGGTCCCGCCTTTCGCATCAAGCACGTGGGGCGCGGCGCCGCGGTCGGCGATTTCGACAACGACGGCGACCTGGACATCGTCGTCGCCAACTGCGGCGACCGACCCATGCTGTTACGCAACGACGGCGGGAACCGCAATCACTGGCTCGCCGTCCGCGCGCGGGGGCAGGAGAGCAACCGGTTCGGGGTGGGCGCGAAGGTCCGGGTGACCGCGGAAGGCCGCACGCAGCTTCGGGAGATCAATCCCAGCGGCAGCTACCTGAGCACCAGCGACGTCCGGCTATACTTCGGCCTGGGAGGCGCCGCCAAGGCCGCGCGGCTCGAGATCGAGTGGCCCAGCGGAAAGAAGCAGGTGCTGGAGAACGTGCCTACCGGCCAGACTCTGCTGCTGGATGAGGCCAACGCCAGCCGCTGAACGGGCCGAATGCAGGCTTGAAACCAGACACGATTTCGATGGGAGGTCAAGATGAAAGTCAAAAGGAAGGATTGGACGCGTCGGGATGTGTTGAAGACGAGCGTGGCGGCGCCGGGTGTGGCCGCGGCGGCGCCCCGGGCTGTCGCCCCTGAGCATGAGGGAGCTCAGACCGGCACGCCGGCCGCAGGCGCGGCGCCTGGGTCGTCAGCGTCCGGCGCCGGGCGGGAACGGCTCCTGCTGGATTTCGGCTGGCGTTTCCATTTCGGGCATGCCGCTGACCCGGCCAAGGACTTCGGTTTTGGAGGCGGCCGGTCGGGCAACTTCCAGAAGACGGGGAATCTCCTGGCTGCCAGCGGCGTGACGTTCGACGATGGCGACTGGAAGCCCATAGACCTGCCTCACGACTGGGCTATCGAGTTGCCCTTTGAAAACGATCCGGCGCTCTCCAGCAAGGGATTCTACCCGTTGGGACGCACGTACCCGGCCACCAGCGTCGGCTGGTATCGCCGCGTCTTCGAGCTTCCCGCCTCCGACGCCGGCAAGCGGATCTGGATCGAGTTCGATGGCGCGTACCGGGAAACGATGGTGGTGCTCAATGGCTTCTACATCGGCCGGCACAGCGGCGGCTACGATCCGTTCAGCTTCGACGTGACCGACTTTGCCAACCCCGGCGGCCGGAACGTGCTGCTGGTTCGCGTGGACGCCACCCTGAGCGACGGCTGGTTTTACGAGGGCGCGGGCATCTACCGGCACGTCTGGCTGGTGAAGACCCATCCGGTGCATGTGCAGCAGTGGGGCACCTTCGCGCGCGCCCAGGTGCGGCCGGGCGAAGCCACGGTCCTGATCCGGACCGAGGTGGATAACCACGGGAAGGGCGCCCAGAATACGCGCGTCATCTCGACCATTCTCGATGCCTCCGGCAAGGCGGTGGGGAAAGTGGGGAGCACGCCGGCATCCATCCCGGGGTGGGGAGACCACACTTACGAGCAACAGGTGGTGGTGAAGCGGCCTGCCCTGTGGTCCCTCGAGGAGCGGAATCTGTACAAGCTGGTGACTGAGGTGGAAGCGGGCGGCGCGGTGGTGGACCGCTGCGAGACCCGGTTTGGCATTCGCACGCTGAGCTTCGACGCGGAGAAGGGCTTCTTCCTGAACGGCAAGCCGGTCAGGGTGAAGGGAACCTGCAACCACCAGGACCACGCGGGGCTGGGCGCGGCGCTGCCGGACGCGGTGCAGTATTACCGCATCCGGAAGCTTCAGGAGATGGGCTGTAACGCCTACCGCACGTCGCATAACCCCCCGACCTCGGAGCTGCTGGATGCGTGCGACGAGCTGGGCGTGCTGGTGATGGATGAAACCCGCATGATGTCGTCGAATCCCGAAGGGCTGGGCCAGTTCGAGAACCTGGTCCGGCGCGACCGCAACCATCCGAGCGTCTTTATGTGGTCGATGGGCAATGAAGAAGGCCAGGCGAACACCGATCGAGGGGTGCCGATTCTGACCGCGATGAAGCGCCTGGCGACCCGGCACGATGGCTCGCGGCCGGTGTCGATCGCGCCCATCCGGGCCATTGGGACGGGCGGCCTGGCGGTAGGCGACGTAATGGGTTATAACTACGCCGACCCCGCTGCCGATGCGTACCATAAAGCCAGTCCCAAGATTCCCGTCATCGGCACGGAGCAGGTCAGCGCGGTCGCCACGCGCGGCATCTACGTCACGGACCCCAAGAAAGGCTATGTCGGGTCGTACGACCCATACACCACTAGCGGCCGCGCTTCGGCGGAAGGCTGGTGGAGGTTCTGCAACGCGCGGCCGTGGCTGGCGGGCGGCTTCGTCTGGACGGGGTTCGACTACCGCGGCGAGCCCTCGCCCTACCAGTGGCCCAACATCAGCTCGCAATACGGCATTATCGACACCTGCGGCTTTCCGAAGGATACCTTCTACTACTACCAGGCCTGGTGGACTTCGAAGCCGGTGCTGCACCTGTTTCCGCACTGGAACTGGCCCGGGATGGAGGGGCAGGAGATCGCCGTGTGGGTTCACTCGAACCTGGACCAGGTGGAGCTGTTCCTCAACGGCCAGAGTCTCGGGGTCAAGGAGATGAAGAAGGATTCGCACTTGGCCTGGATCGTCAAGTACGCTCCCGGCACGGTTGAGGCGCGGGGCTACAAAGATGGCAAGCAGGTGACGACAGCCAGGCGCGAGACCACGGGGCCGGCGGCGAAACTGGTGATGAAGGCGGACCGGGAGCAGATCTGGGCCGATGGCGAAGACGTCACGATGTTCGCCGTCGCAGTTCACGACGCACAAGGCCGCGTCATGCCGCTGGCCGACAACGAAGTGACGTTCCGGGTCTCCGGAGAGGGGAGGCTGATCGGCGTCGGCAACGGCGACCCGACCAGCCACGAGCCCGACAAGGGCAGCTCGCGAAAGGCTTTCTCGGGTCTTTGCATGGCCATGGTGCAGTCCGCGAAGAGGGCCGGGAACATCACGGTGGAGGCAACTTCCCCCGGGTTGACGCCGGCCAGTGTCACGGTTACGGCTCAGCCCGTGAAGCTTCGTCCCCAGGCTGCGGCTTGGGAGCGCGAGGCGCCGGTCGGGCCGGGAGTTACGGGCCTGTGGAGGCCGGTGCCGCGAGCCGCCACGGGCGGCGGCCCGCCAGGCCTGTTCGGTGGCGGCGTCGATCAGGTGTTCACACTTAAGCAGGACGGGAGCAGGCTGACCGGAAGCGTCGAGGGTGGCGGAGGCGGATTCGGTTTTGGAGGCGGAGGCAGCGACACGCCGGCTCCCATCGCGGAGGGCAAGGTGGACGTTCAATTTGATCCGTCAGCCCCGATACCGCCCGTAGCCCACACCCGTTCAATCAGATAGTTACCT
>CAZIRH010000297.1:0-6280 GCA_964541065.1 uncultured Solibacteraceae bacterium | reverse complement strand
GACCAGCTCGGTGACCTGCTCTCCCCAGGGAAACCCGCGCAGGGCCTGGCGCAACTGCTCGACCGCCGCCTGGGGCACGGGAATCCCGCCCACGGGCCGGCGCGAAAGACCCGGCGCGGCCGCGCCGATCCGGACGGGCTGGTTACCCGCGTCGAAGACCCAGCAGTGGTTGACCTCGTCGAAGTCGTGGTCCTCAGTGGCGAGCCAGAAGACCGGGACAGCGCTCAGGCCGATGGTGGAAAGGTGGCGGGCCACCTTGGCGGCGGTCAGCGCCTTGTATACGGAGTAGACGGGCCCGCCAAACAGGCCCACCTGCTGGCCGGTGGCCACCACCAGCGTGCCTGGCCGGGCCAGGACTTCCAGCGCGGCACGGTCGCCATTCTGATCGCGCAGGGCCTCCACCAGCGCAGCGCGCCGCTCCGCGGGATAGTCGATGGCCTGCCCCGCCGCGCGGAAGGAACTCGCGTCGCAGGGATCGTGGCCGTAGAAAGCGCGCACCCGCTCGAAGTGGTAGAGGTAGTCGGCGAACAGCCGGGTCGTGTCCGGGAGCTCGCTGTGGGGGATACAGGCGGCGTCCATCCGGCAGTCCAAGGTTAGCAGATGAAGCGCCGCGGGCGGAAGTCGCATACAATGAGGCGTATGCGGGGACGGTTTGCGCCGCGAGGTCTGAGCGCCGTTGGCCGGCTGGGCGAAGAGCGCCCCGCGATCGATCTGCGCAGCGACACGGTGACGCGGCCCACTCCCGCGATGCGCCGCGCCATGGCCGAGGCCGAGGTGGGCGACGACGTCTACGGCGAGGATCCCACCGTCAACCGCCTGGAGCGGCGCGCCGCGGAGGTCTTCGGCAAGGAGGCCGGACTGTTCGTGCCCAGCGGCACCATGGGCAACACGATCGGCGTGAAGATCCACACCCGGCACGGACAGGAGGTCATATGCGAGGCGCGCTCGCACGTCATCAACTACGAGCTGTCGATGATGGCGTGGTTCTCCGGCTGCGTGCCGCGCGCCATCCACGCGCCCGACGGCATCCTGAGCTGGGAACAGATCCGCGCCGAAATCCGTCCGCTGGGGCCGCACTGGGCGCCCACCGGGCTGATCGAGCTCGAGAATACGCACAACGTGGCCGGCGGAACGGTCTATGCCGTGGAGGTGATCGAGGAGATCTGCGACGGGGCGCACGGGCTGGGCCTGAAGGTGCACCTGGACGGAGCGCGCGTGTTCAACGCGGCCACCTGTCTGGGCGTAACGGTGCGGCAGATCGCGGCCAAGGTGGACAGCGTGATGTTCTGCCTGTCGAAGGGGCTGGGCGCGCCGGTGGGCTCGCTGCTGGTGGGCGACGGCGCCGCCATCGCCGACGGGCGGCTGTACCGCAAGCGGCTGGGGGGCGGCATGCGCCAGGTGGGGGTGCTGGCGGCGGCAGGGCTCATCGCCCTGGAGGAGATGCCGGCCCGGCTGGCGGCGGACCATGAGAATGCACGCCTGCTCGCCGAAGCCCTTTCCCGGATGCCCGGCATCCGGCTGACCCACCCGATCCAGACCAACATCGTTATCTTCGACGTCAGCGGCACGGGGATCACGGCCCAGGAGTTCAGCGCCCGGCTGGCCTCGCGCGGCGTGCGCATCAACCCCATGAGCTCGACCCGCCTGCGCCTGGTGACCCACTTCGATGTGGGCCGCGAGGACTGCGAGCGGGCCCTGACCGCCCTGGCCGAGGTGGCGGCCGGCGCCGCCGCCAACGCCGACCGGCGCTTGCCCGCCGCCGTCCCGTTAGGGTAGAACAGATTGAAAGCAACGGAGGCTGTCTATGAACATTCGTCCGCTGCACGACCATGTGCTGGTGAAACGTCTCGAGGAAGCGGAGACGGTGCGCGGCGGCATCATCATCCCGGACACCGCCAAGGAGAAGCCCCAGCAGGGCGAAGTCATCGCGGTGGGCGACGGCAAACTGCTGAAGGACGGCACGCGCGCCCGGGTGGACGTCAAACCCGGCGACCGCATTCTGTTCAGCAAGTACGCGGGCTCGGACATCCGGACGGCGGGCGAGGAGCACTTCATCGTCCGGGAGGACGAGATCCTGGGCGTGCTCGGCAACTGACGGCTGCTGTGCTAAGCTGGGAGGGCATCTCCAAACAAGAGGTTCGGTCCGACATGTTGACTAACTTCCGTACTCGTTTGTTTCTGGCGGCCGCCGGCCTGCTTTTGTTCGCGGTGGTGGTCTCGGCTCAGACCAAGGTCGCCGTCATCAACCTACAGAAGGCCGTGCTGGACACGGCAGAAATCCAGAAGGCCTCGGCCGCGCTGGAGGCCAAGTACAAGCCCCGCCAGGCCGAGATGGATAAGCTCCGCAAGGAGCTGGACGACATCCAGCAGAAGTTGCAGTCGCTGGCCGGCAAGCTCACCCAGCAGGCGGAGGCCGAAATGACGCTGCAAGGGCAGCGTAAGCAGCGCGACTTGCAGCGCAAGGGCGAAGACCTCCAGGCCGACGTGGAGGCCGAGCGCAACGACATCCTCAGCCGGAGCAGCCAGCGCATGCAAGAGGTGGTCCGCAAGATCGCCGACGCGAAAGGCATTGACCTGGTGGTGGACGTCGGCAACACGGTCTTCTTCAAGCCCACCCTGGAGATCACCGCGGAGGCCACGGCCGCTTACGACAAAGCCCATCCGGCCAAGTAAGGGGGGTCATGGCGGAGTTCCTGGAAGGCTACGGGGAGGCGGACGCCCGGCGTTCCCGCCTCCTCTGGCGCCTGGTGATCGCCGCCCTGGTGGTGCTGGCGGTCGGGCTGGGGCTCTATTTCGGCCTTCGGACCTATCCGGCCAAGCGGAAGGTGGGCCGATTCGTCGAAGATCTGCGCCGGAAGGACTACCCGTCCGCGTACCGCCTGTGGAGCTGCACCCCCACCTCGGTCTGCCGGGACTACACCTTCGAGAAGTTCCTGGAGGACTGGGGCCCCTCCAGCCCGTACCGTGACGCCGCCTCGATAGCCATCGGGAAGACCCGCTACTGCGGTCCCGGCGTGATCGTCACGCTCAACCACCGCTCGGGCGCTCCGGTCCACCTCTGGTACGAGCGCAAAGATTCCACTATCGGCTTCGCCCCCTGGCCGGTCTGCGCGCCGCAACCGAAAGCCTACCAGTAAGAACGGGGGTAGGAATCTCCCCCGCAGGTTGAGAACCCGCCCGACACAGAAAACGCCGCGGACGGAGGGAAACTCACGTCGGAGCAACAGGAGAGCTGCGCACGAGTCTGCGGGTGGTGTGCGGCGGCCCGCAGCGGCCCCGGGCGGAGTATACTGTTTTTCCAGCGAACTGAGCGAGGAAGGGAGCACGAAAGTGATGACATTCGGACTGATCGTTGGCAACCGCGGCTTCTTCCCGGACCACCTGGCCAAGAGCGGTCGAGAGGAAATGATGGGGCTGGTGCGGGCGGCCGGCATGGAGGTGGTGGTTACCGGCCCCGAGGACACCAAGTACGGCGCGGTGGAGACGCGCGCCGAGGCGCGCAAGTGCGCCGAGCTGTTCCGCGCCCGGGGCGGCCAGATCGACGGCGTGATCGTCACCCTGCCCAACTTCGGTGACGAGAGAGCCGTCGCCGAGACCCTGCGGATGGCCGCCTTGAACGTCCCGGTGCTGATCCACGCCTTCCCGGATACGCCGGGGCGGATGACCCTGGCCGACCGCCGGGACAGCTTCTGCGGCAAGATGAGCGTCTGTAACAACCTCAAGCAGTACGGCATCCCGTACTCGCTGACCACGCTGCACACCGAGGCCCCCGCCTCGGAGACCTTCCGGAAGGACCTGGAGTGGTTCGCCGCGGTCTGCCGCGTGGCGAAGGGCCTGCGGAACCTGCGCATCGGCGCGATCGGGGCGCGGCCCGCGGCTTTCAACACGGTGCGTTACAGCGAAAAGATCCTCGAGCGGAACGGCATCACGGTCGAGACCATCGATCTGTCGGAGATCTTCGGGCGCATCGAGCGGCGGCAGGACTCCGACGCCGCCGTGCAGGCCAAGCTGAAGGCCCTTCAGGAGTACATCCCGGCGGCCGGCGTGCCGGCGGCGGCGTTGATGAAGATGGCCAAGCTGGCCGCGGTGATCGACGAATGGATGGAGGCCAACGACCTGGACGTGAGCGCCGTGCAGTGCTGGACCTCAATCGAGGAGTACTTCGGCGTGGTGCCCTGCGCGGTGATGAGCCTGATGAGCAATGAGCTGCGCTCGAGCGCCTGCGAGGTGGACGTGTGCGGAGCCGTAGCCATGCACGCGCTGCGGCTGGCCTCCGGCACGCCCAGCGCCCTGCTGGACTGGAACAACAACTACGGCGAGGACCCGGACAAAGCGGTATGCTTCCACTGCTCGAACCTGCCCAAGCACTTCTTCGAGGAGGTGCGCATGGACTTCCAGGGGATCATCGCCGGCTCGGTGGGAGAGGCCAACGCCTGGGGGACGTGCGCGGGGCGGATCCAGGCGGGTCCGATGAGCTTCGCGCGGTTCTCGACCGACGAGGACGCGGGCCAGATCCGCGGCTACGTGGGCGAGGGCGAGTTCACGCGGGATCCGCTGGCCACCTTCGGCGGGGCGGGCGTGGTGCGCATTGCGAAGTTTCAGGAGCTGCTCCGCTACATCTGCGAGCAAGGCTTCGAACACCACGTGGCGGCCAACCTGTCGCGCTCGGCGGCGGCGGTCCATGAGGCCGCGACGAAGTATCTCGGCTGGGACATCTACTGGCACAGGTAAGGATCATGAGCATCGTTGCGGGAGTGGATTTCGGGACGCTGAGCGTGCGGGTGTCGGTGGTGGACAGCCGCCGGGGGCGGCTGGGCTCGGGCACGGCAGAGTACGCGCTGCACCGCAAGAAGGAGGATCCGGACCACGCCACGCAGAGCCACGCCGACCACATGGCGGGGCTGGTCGAGGCCACCCGGAAGGCGCTGGCGGCGGCGGGCGTTGAGGGCGGCCAGGTGGAGGCCATCGCGCTGGACACCACGGGTTCGAGCGTCCTTCCGGTGGGCGCAGGCCTCACGCCGCTCGATGACTACTACCTGTGGTGCGACCACCGGGCCTGGCGGGAAGCCGCGCTGATCACCGAGACGGCGCGCCGCACGAAGTTGGAGGCCATCGAGTGGTGCGGCGGCACGTACTCCTCGGAGTGGGGGTTCTCGAAGCTGCTGCACTGGCTGCGCCACAACCCCGAGAAGCGCGGGCGCATGGTGACGGCGCTGGAACACTGCGACATGGTGGCGGCGGTGCTGTGCGGCATCGCGGATCCGGCCCAGGCGCCGCGCTCCATCTGCGCCATGGGGCACAAGTGGATGTGGAACGCTTCGCTGGGCGGGCTGCCGCCGGAGGAGTTCCTCGCCAGCGTGGACCCGTTGCTCGCGGGCGTGCGCGCTAAGCTCACCGGGCGCTACGCCACCTCGGAGGAGATCGCGGGCCGGCTGACGCCCGAGTGGGCCGCCAGGCTGGGCCTGCGTGCAGGCATCCCGATTCCGGTCGGCGCCTTTGACGCGCACTGGGACGCCATCGGCGCCGGCGTGCGCGAGGGCGACGTGGTCAACGTCATCGGGACTTCGACCTGCATCATGGCCATCGGGCGCAACGTGAGGCTGATCCCGGGCGTCTGCGGAGTAGTGCAAGGCTCGATTCACCCCAAGATGACGGGCGTCGAGGCCGGCCTCTCGGCCACGGGCGACATCTTCGACGCCATCGCCCGGCGCGCCGGCTCGAGTGTGGCCGCCCTGTCGGAGGGGCTGGAACGCTACCGGGCGGGGCAGACCGGGCTGCTGCGCCTGACCTGGGACAACGGCGACCGCACCGTGCTGGTGAACCCCGAGCTGGGCGGCGTGACCTTCGGCTGGAACCTCACCCACACGCCGCCCGACGAGCTGTTCGCCGCCATCGAGGGCACGGCCTTCCACACCCGCGTGATCCTGGAGCGGATGGAGGAGTACGGGGTGCCGATCCGGCGCCTCGTCAACGGCGGCGGCGTGCCGCAGAAGAACGAAGTCCTCAACCGGGTGTACGCCAACGTGCTGAACAAGCCGGTGCTGGTGCCGCAAAGCGAAGTCACCAGCCTGGGCTCGGCCATCTTCGCCTTCCTGGCGGCAGGGACGTTCCGGACCATCGAAGAGGCGCAGGACGCGCTGTGTCCCACCTACCGCACGGTCGAGCCGGACCCTGCGGCCGCTGCGGTCTACCAGGAACTCTACCGGCTCTACCGCAAGATGTACTTCGGCCTGGGGCGCGCGGGCGCGGAGGCTGTGGCCGCCGGCGACGTGCTGCCGTC
>CAZIRH010000296.1:0-6280 GCA_964541065.1 uncultured Solibacteraceae bacterium | reverse complement strand
CGAGCACGTTATCTTATGTCTGGTGCCGGCGTTCTTCATCGCCGGAGCCATCTCGGTGTTCGTGAGCCAGGCTTCGGTGATGAAGTACCTGGGGGCGGGCGCCAACAAGGTGCTGGCTTACGGAGTGGCCTCGGTCTCGGGGACCATCCTGGCGGTGTGCTCCTGCACGGTGCTGCCGCTGTTTGCGGGCATCTACCGGATGGGCGCGGGGCTGGGGCCGGCCACCGCCTTTCTGTACTCGGGGCCGGCTATCAACGTGCTGGCCATCATTCTGACGGCGCGGGTGCTCGGGCTGAGGATGGGCGTGGCGCGGGCTATCGGCGCCGTCGTGTTCAGCGTGGTGGTGGGCCTGGCCATGCACTTCCTCTTCCGCAAAGAAGAGCAGGAAAAGGTGGAGGCTCAGGCCAAGCTGCCCCCGCCCGAGGCCGGGCGGCCACTGTGGCAGACGGCGCTTTACTTCGCCGGCATGGTGGCCATCCTGGTCTTCGCCAACTGGGCCAGGCCAGCGGAAGGCGCCGGTTTCTGGCAGGCGGTGTTCGCGGTGAAATGGACCATCACGGCGGTCGCGGCGGCGGCATTCGCCGTGGCGCTGGCGGCGTGGTTCGGGGTGCCGTGGTGGAAAGTGACGCTGGCGGCCGGCCCCGCGCTGGTCCTGGCCTTGGTCTTTCCCGAGGCGCCGGTGCTGGCCTTCGCGGCGGGCGCGCTGGGGCTCGCGGCGATCACCAGCACCCAGGAAGGCGAGCCCCAACATTGGTTCATCGCCGCTTGGGGTTTCGCCAAGCAGATTCTGCCACTGCTGCTGGCGGGCGTGGTGGTGGCCGGCGCGCTGCTGGGTCGTCCGGGCCAGGAAGGGCTCATCCCCTCGGGCTGGGTCAGCAACTCGGTGGGCGGCAACTCGCTGGGGGCGAACCTGTTCGCGTCGGTGGCCGGCGCCTTCATGTACTTCGCCACGCTGACGGAGGTGCCCATCCTCCAGGGCCTGCTGGCCAACGGGATGGGGCAGGGGCCAGCCCTGGCGCTGCTGCTGGCCGGACCGGCGCTGTCGCTGCCCAGCATGCTGGTGCTGCGCAGCCTGATGGGAACGAAGAGGACGGTGGCTTACGTCACGCTGGTGGTCGTCATGGCCACCCTGACGGGCCTGCTCTACGGGGAGTTGGTGGGTTGAGATGAAACGCAGGGCGCGAATCGGTGTTCTGGTGTTGTGTTGGCTGGTGTGCGCCGCGGGAGGCGCCAGCGGCGCCCCCGCGCAGAAGGTCATCGCCTACTACTTCCACGTGAGCGTGCGCTGCCCGACCTGCCGGGCCATCGAGGAGTACGCGCGGGAGGCGGTCGAGCGTGGGTTCGCCGAGCAGTTGAAGAGTGGCGCGCTGGAGTGGCGGCCGGTGAACGTCCAGTTGCCGCAGAACCGCCACTTCATCCGCGACTACCAGCTCTACACGCGTTCCCTGGTGTTGGTGAAGCTCAAAGACGGCCAGGAGGTGGAGTGGCGCAACCTGGAGAAGGTCTGGGAGCTGGTGGGCCGTAAGACCGATTTCCTCAAGTACGTGCAGACGCACGTCCGGGCTTACCTGGGAGGCCGTTGATGGACGGGTTCCTACTGGGGCTGGCCACGGCCCTGTGGCTGGGAATTCTCACCTCCATCAGCCCGTGCCCGCTGGCCACCAATATCGCGGCCATGTCCTATGTCAGCAAGGATCTGGGCTCGCCGCGCCGGGTGCTGCTGACCGGGGCACTCTACACGCTGGGCCGGAGCGTGGCCTACGCGGCTCTGGCGGCCCTGCTCATCGGGAGCATCCTGGCGATTCCGGACGTGTCCTTCTGGCTGGAAACCTACATGAACAAGGCGCTGGGGCCGGTCCTGATCGCGGTGGGATTGGTGCTGCTGGACTTGGTGCGCGTGCCCTTCGCCGCCTCCGGCGTCCCCGGCCGGCTCGAGGCCCGCTTCCGCCGATCCGGATTGTGGGGTGCCGGATTGCTGGGCGTGTTGTTTGCGCTCTCGTTTTGCCCCGTCTCGGCCGCGCTGTTTTTCGGAAGCCTGCTTCCGCTGGCGGTGAAGAACGGTTCCGTGGTCGGTTTCCCGTCGCTTTATGGAATCGGAACCGCGCTGCCAGTATTCGTGTTCGCCGCGCTGATCGCCCTGGGCTCCGAGTGGGTCAGCCGGGCGTTCGAGAGGCTGGCGACGGTGGAGAAATGGGCGCGGCGGGTGACGGGAGCGATTTTCGTGCTGGTAGGAATTCGGTACTGTCTGAACTACATTTTCGAGGTGCAACTATGAAGATCCAAGTCGCAGGGCCCGGTTGTCTGAACTGCAAGACCACCGAACGGAACGTTTTCAACGCCTGCGCGGAGCTGAACCTGGACGCCGACATCTCGCACGTCTACGACATCCGGGAATTCGCCAAACTGGGCGTCATGCGAACCCCGGCGGTGATCGTGGACGGGGAGATCGTCATCTCGGGCCGCGTGCCCACGGTGGCCGAGCTGAAGACGCTGCTGGCCCAACCGAGGGCATGAGCGCGGGCCATGGGGAACACAGCGCGGCTGCGCCGCAAGGCAAAAGGCAAAGGGCAAAAGGCAAAAAGGCCGGAAGAGGCCGCTCTGCGGGAATCTTCGCGGCCGGACAGCACTCCGTGCGTTGGCAGTACAGAACGGGCGGAGGCGACGCGCAAGCGCCTCAGCTTCTTCGAGCGCTATCTCACCGTGTGGGTGGCGGCGTGCATGGCGGTGGGCATCCTGCTGGGCAAGCTGCTGCCCGCGATGACCGACGCCCTGCGGCGCTTCGAGTTCGGCTCGGGCAGCCAGATCAACGTCCCCATCGCCGTGCTGATCTGGCTGATGATCACCCCCATGATGATGAAGGTGGACTTCACTTCGATCCGCAACGTGGGCCGGCGCCCCAGGGGTCTGGTGATCACCCTGATCGTCAACTGGCTGGTGAAGCCCTTCTCGATGGCGCTGATCGGCTGGGTGTTCTTCCGCGTGGTGTTCTCGGCATGGATCTCGCCCGCGGAGGCGGACCAATACATCGCGGGAGTGATCATCCTGGCCGCGGCGCCCTGCACCGCCATGGTGTTCGTGTGGAGTTATTTGACCGACGGCGACCCGGCCTACACCCTGGTGCAGGTCTCGGTCAACGACCTGATCATGCTGTTCCTGTTCGCGCCCATCGTGCGATTCCTGGTCAGCGGCGCCTCCTCGCTCGAAGTGCCGTTCCTGGTGCTGCTGTACTCGGTGATCGCTTTCATCGTGATCCCGCTGGCGGCCGGGGCGGCGCTGCGGGCGGCGTTGATCCGTCGGCGCGGCCGGGAGTGGTTCGAGAGCGTGCTGCTGCCGAGATTCGCCCCCGTCACCATCGCGGCGCTGCTGGCCACCCTGGTGTTCATCTTCGCGTTTCAGGCCGACAACATCACCGGGAAGTTCCTCCACGTCGTCCTCATCGCGGCGCCCATCCTGCTTCAGGTCTACTTCAACTCCTCGCTGGTTTATGGCCTGATGCGGCTGTTCCGGGTGGAGCACGCGGTGGCGGCGCCGGGGGCGCTGATCGGCGCCAGCAACTTCTTCGAACTGGCGGTGGCCACGGCCATCGCTCTGTTCGGGCCCGGCTCGGGTGCGGCGCTGGCCACGGTGGTGGGCGTGCTGGTCGAGGTGCCGGTGATGCTGTCGGTGTGCGCGGCGTGTAACCGCACGCGGCACTGGTTCGCGTTCGGGAGCGCAAGGCGAAACCAGTGAACAAGCAACGAGTCCTCTTCCTCTGTACGGGGAACTCGTGCCGCAGCCAGATGGCAGAGGGACTCCTGCGTCATCTGGCCGGAGACCGATTCGAGGTGGCGAGTGCGGGCACGCATCCCGCGGGCCTCCACCCTGGAGCGGTTGAGGTGATGAAGGAGATCGGCGTGGACATCTCCCCGCATCGCTCCAAGAAGGTGGAGGAGTTCCTGGGCCAGCCGTTCGACTGGATCATCACGGTGTGCGACTTGGCCAGGCAGAGCTGTCCGGTGTTTCCTGGAGCGGTGGCGCAACTGCACTGGAGCATTGAAGATCCCGCCGCGGCGCAGGGAACCGCGGAGCAGCGGCGGGCCGTGTTCCGCCGGGTGCGCGATGAGCTGGCCGAGCGGATCCGGGATTTCACCCAAGCGAGCGCATGACGACCCGCGAGGGGCCTTCGAGCAATCCAGAAGCTCTGCCCGCGTGGCCGGTGGGGTAGAATCTACCAATGCGGACTGCCTTGCCTTGCGTGGCGCTGTGCCTGCTGGCCTGGGCCGGCGGGCGGTCCCCGGAGATAGCCTTCGAGAAGCACACGTTGGACCTGGGCGCGAGTGAGACGTGCGCGTTCGCGGACGTGAACGGCGACGGGCGTCTGGACATCATCTCCGGCGAGAACTGGTTCGAAGCGCCGCGCTGGACGCGCCACCGCTTCCGCGAGTTGGGCTTCACCAGCAACTACGTGGACGCCTTCAGCGACCTGGCGCTGGACGTGAACGGCGACGGGCACGTCGATGTGGTCACCGCCACGTGGTTCAGCCGCAAGCTGAGCTGGTGGCAAAACCCGGGCCGGGGGCGCGGCGAGTGGAGAGAGCACCCGATCGACGGCGGCTTCCCCATCGAGTTCGCCTTCCTGGTGGATCTGGACAACGACGGGCGGGCGCGCGAAGTGCTGCCGCAGTTCGGACCGGCGAAGGCGCCCGTGGCCTGGTACTCGCTGAAGGACGGAGGGTTTGAGAAGCACGTCGTCAGCCCCACCAGCTACGGCCACGGTATCGGCGCGGGCGACGTGAACGGCGACGGGCGCACGGACATCCTCACGTCCAAGGGCTGGTTCGAGGCTCCTGCCGATCCGCGCGCCGGCCAATGGACCTGGCATCCCGAGTTCGACCTGGGCGCGGTGGGTTTCATGCACGTCATCGACATCAACGGCGACGGCCGCAACGACATCCTCACGGCGCTCTCGCACGACTACGGCATCTTCTGGCTGGAACGCGGCGAGGGCGGCCGCTGGACGAAGCACCTGATCGACGAGAGTTGGTCGCAGGCGCACGCGCTCACGCTTACGGATCTGAACGGCGACGGGCGCAAGGACCTGCTCACCGGCAAGCGCTACATGGCGCACAACGGGAAGGATCCGGGCGAGCGCGAGCCGCTGGGGATCTACTGGTACGAGCACCGCCTGGAGGGCAAGCAGGTCGAGTGGATCCGCCACCTCATCGACTACTCGACGCGCGCCGGCGGCGGCATGCAGATGCCGGTGGCCGACCTGGACGGCGACGGCGATCTCGACTTCGCCGCCCCCGGCAAGGGCGGGCTGTTCCTGTTCGTGAATCGGAGCGTAGGGCGGTAGGGCGGGCATTGCGGAGGCATCTGACGTTGCCGCATACTAGAGGCGTAACCGGCGGGAGTCGGAGCCATGGCACGACTGGAGCTCTCCAAGGCGCGCAAGGAACTCCCGGACATCGTGTCCCGCACGGTCGCCCGGAGGAGACGCACTATCCTTTCCCGACAGGGAAGAGATGTCGCCGCACTGATCCCCATCGAGGACCTGCGACTCCTGGAGCGCCTTGAGGAGGAGGCCATGGACCGCGAGGACCTCGAGGACGCCCGCGCGGCCCTGGCCGAACCAGGGGAGAACATCTCCCTCGAGGACCTGAAGAAGGAGTTGGGGCTCTAGCGAGACTACCTCGTGGCCTATCGCGTCGAGATCCGCCCCGCTGCCGGGCGGGCGATCCGGGCATTGGAACGGCCAGTTCAGGAACACGTCCTCGCCGCCCTAACGGCGCTCCAGGATGCCCCGCGACCTGTGGGATCCAGGAGACTGCAAGGCTTGGAGAACCTGTACCGTATCAAGGCAGGTCCGGGCAAGCGCTACCGCATCATCTACCGGATCCTGGATGAGGCCTCACTCATCCTGGTGCTGAAGGTGGGCCACCGCAAGGACGTTTACCGCCAGCTTGGTTAGGAGGGCGCCTCGGCGCTTTGCGGCTTGACCTTGCCGCTCAGAAGCTCATGCCCCCGGCAGCCGACCTGGACGGCGACGGCGACCTGGACTTCGCCGCCCCCGGCGAGAGCGGGCTGTTCCTGTTCGTGAATCGCAGCCGCTGAGAGCCTGCTACGCTAGTAGGATCACACCGCCATGATGCTGGCCCAGGACCCGCACCGCCGCCTGAACCCGCTGACCGGGGAGTGGGTGCTGGTCTCCCCGCACCGCACCCAGCGACCCTGGCAAGGGCAGGTGGAACCGGGCATGGAGCCGCCCCGCCTGTCGTACGATCCGGACTGCTACCTGTGC
>CAZIRH010000295.1:0-6288 GCA_964541065.1 uncultured Solibacteraceae bacterium | reverse complement strand
GCCGCGTTCGAAGCGCCAGCGTGTCCAGGCGCGGGCCTGGGGGACGCAGCTCACCAGGTAGATGCCTGCCAGGACCACGGCGGCGGCTCTGGAGGGCCAGCCCCCGCGCAGGGCCTCCGCCAGCGCCCAGGCCCCCAGCATGGCCAGGCCCGCCAGAGGCACGGTCAGATAGTAGTCCGAGAGGTGTTCCTTGAGCGGCAGCACTGGGGCCAGCACGATCACAAACCAGGCCAGGGGAAACGCCGCCGTCCATCGGCGCTGTTTCAGCTTCCAGGCCACAAAGCCCAGCAGGCCGCCGCTGAGCAGCAGAGTCCCGGCGGGCACCACCCAGGGAGGCAGCAGGGCCGCCTGTTCCAGCGCAGCCGGTCCCAGAGCCCACTCCCAGTACCTCCACAGCGTGGCCAGTATGCCGCGGTCGAAGTACATCCCGTAGGTTCCCGCGGAGGCCGGCGGCGCCACGTGATGGTGCAGCCAGAGGTAGGCCGCCGAGGGCACGAACATGGGCAGCACTTTGCGGAAGTGCTGCCGGGCCGCCGCCAGGGTGTAGAGGGCGGCCAGCGCCGGATACACGACGTTGATCTCGAGCGCCCCCAAACCCAGCAGGAACACGATCCACTGAGCGATGTAGTACCTGCGCCGGCCGGTCTCGAAATGCCGCAGCAGCAAATAGAAGGCTGCCAGCAGCATGAAGCCGCTGAGCACCTGGTTGTAAGCTGAAGTCCAAGCCATGGGGGTCGCCAGCGCGCTGTGGGCCGTCCAGAGCAACGGGGCCAGCAGCCCGGCCACCCGCGAGCCCGTCAGCCGGAGGGTGATGGCGCTCACCAGCGCCAGGCTGCCGAACTGCGTCAGAAAGACCCAGATGCGGAACGGCAGCGCGTTGACGCCAAACAGGGCCGAGAAGCCCATGAAAAATGCGCGCTCGCTCCAGGGGCGGATCGTCCCCTGCGCCATGGGGGAGAACAGGGCGGTCCAGAGGTCGCCCAGGCTGTGAACCGCGTGCCGCAGGTACAGCCAGGCGAAGTCATCCTGGTAGAACCAGGTCTTCAGACCCAGCCAGTAGAGCCACAGGCAAAACAGCGGCGGCGCGGCCCAGAAGGCGGCGCGCCCGGCGCGGTTCATTTGGGTTCCAGGCCGACGGTGGTGAGAATGATCCCCAGCTCCCGCTCGTCGCCCCCGCTGGGAGGCAGGAACTTGTCCAGCGTGAAGTCCACCATCGCCGACTGGCCGCTCAGGGCGCTGGCCGGCACGTCGCGCGTGAGGGTGTGGTCGCCGGGAGTGGAGTAGGTTTCCGGGGGCAGGGCCACGGAGTTCACGCTGACCCTCAGGGTCTGGCTCTTGAGCTTCTGGATGACCACGTCCGGGACGGCCAGCTTGACCTGGAGGCGGGCGCCCCGCTCGGAGGCGCGCGCCGGCGGGCGCAGGATCACCGAGAAGCTGCCTGCCGTCCAGCGCCAGGAGCCCTGCTCGATGCCGTGAAACCCTTTTAGCAACTGGGCCGCGGTGGCCGGGTCGGCCACGTGCACCACGCTGGCCAGCGCGGGAGGCTCTTCCTCGGTGACCTCGAGCCGCGCCCGATCCTGCCTCCGGCAGCCGGCTGCCAGCAGCAGCGCCGCCGCCAGAAGGGAAACTACGATGTAGCCACGTCGCTCGTGTGTTCGCATTTCTCGATTTCGACCAGACAACTGTAGAAAGTGGCGCCCCCGCCCATGTCGCTGAGACGGTCGGAGGTCACCTGGTTGATATTGCGCCCGTCCGGCGCCATCTTGTTCCAGCGCACGGACCGCGTGGCCACCACTCCCGGCGGAGTGGCCGTTCCCAGCCGCGCCCGCAAGCGGCAACTGCCGCGCTCGTTGAAGATGCGCAGCGAGTCGCCGCTCTCAATTCCGCGCGCGGCGGCGTCTCCCGGCTCGATCCACAGCAGGGCGGTCTCCGCATCCACCTCCTGCCGGTAGCCGAAGGTGGAGTTCATCCCCGAGTCGCTCTTGAGCGAGACCAGCTCCAGAGGATACCGGCTGCGGAGCGGCTCCGCTCCCAGGCGCGATTCCACGGGCGGGGCGTAGTCCAGCGTCTCCGCCTGGAAGTCCAGCTTGCCCGAGTGAGTGCCGAATCCGCCTGCCCGGAAGGGGAGGAAGGGTTCACCCGGCTCGGAAATCCGCAGGCGCATGAAGCCTTGCCGTTCCAGCTCCTCCAGCGTTATGCCGCGCAGGAACGGGTGGCCGGAAGCCAGCAGCCCGCGGATCATCTCGTCTTCGGATTCGGCGAAACACGGTTCTTCGAAGCCCATCCGCCGGGCCAGCAGCCGGAAGATCTCGACGTTGGATTTCGCTTCGCCGGGCGCGTCCACCGCCGGCCGCGCCAGCCCGAGGTAGTAGTGCCCGTAGGAGTAGTACAGGTCCGTGTGCTCGAGGAACGTGGTCGCCGGCAGCAGGAGGTCGGCGTAGTCGGCGGTGTCGGTCTGGAACTGCTCGAGCACCACGGTGAGGAGGTCCTCGCGCCGCAAGCCCGCGAGCACCAGGTTCTGGTGGGGGGCGATGGCGGCCGGGTTCGAGTTGTAGACCACCAGGGCCTTGACCGGCGGGCCGTCCAGCGCGGTGAGCGCCTGGCCCAACTGGACCATGTTCACGGCGCGCGCCTGGCGCTTGAGCGGCGAGGCCAGTTGGAGGTCCGGTCGCTCCAGCCCCTGGCGGTTCAAATGGAACGCCCCGGAGCTGGTCAGCAGCAGCCCGCCGCCCGGCAGAAGCCAGGAGCCGGTCAGGGCCGGCAGCAGCGAGATGGCGCGCACCGCCAGGCCGCCGCGCTCGCCGCGCTGCACGCCGTAGTTTATGCGGATCACGGCGGGCCGAATGGTGGCGTACTCGCGCGCAAGCTGCGCGATGTCCTCGGCTGATATGCCGGTCAGCGCTGCGGCGCGCTCCGGCGGGTACTCGAGCAGCCGCTCGCGCAGGGCCTCGAAGCCCGTGGTGTACCGGGCCACGTAGTCTTCATCGTGGAGCTTCTCGCCCACGATCACGTGCATCATGCCCAGCGCCAGCGCGGCGTCGCTGCCGGGGTTGATGAAGTAGTGGCGGTCGGCCAGCCCGGCCGTCCGAGTGCGGACCGGGTCGATGACATAGAAGCGCGCGCCGCGCCGTCGCGCCTCGACGATGAACGGCCACAGGTGGACGCTCGCGCCCAGAATGTTCGCGCCCCAGGCCAAGATGAGCTTCGCCTCGCGGAACTGCTCGGGCTCGGTCCCGTAGCGGTGCCCGAGAGTGGCCTCCAGCGCCGTCGTGCCCGCCGTAGAGCAGATGGTGCGCTCGAGCCGAGAGGCACCCAAACGGTGGAAGAAGCGCCGGTCCATGCCGGAGCCGTTCAGTAAGCCCATGGTGCCGGCGTAGCTGTAGGGCAGGATGGCTTCCGGGCCGTATTCGGCGGCGATGGCCTCGAGGCGCGCCGCGATCTCATCCAGGGCCTCCTCCCAGGTGATGCGCACGAAGCGCCCTTCGCCCTTGGCCCCGATGCGCCGCTGCGGGCAGAGGAGGCGCTGCGGGGAGTACTCGCGCTCGAGGTACCGCGTCACCTTGGCGCACAGGAAGCCGCGCGTCACCGGATGATCGGGGTTGCCGCGCAGCCGCACGGCGCGGCCATCCTCGACGGTCACCTGTAGCGCGCAGGCGTCCGGGCAATCCAGCGCGCAGACGGAGTGGCGGGTCTCGCGCACTCCGCAATTATCCCACAGGGCCGCGGGCGTGCCGTGCGCGCCGGCGCGGCGGGGAACCCCAGTTCGTTTCGTAATTTTCTTCCCCGCCATTGATGAGCAAGGAGTTAGGCGTCGGCCAGGGGCGTGTTTCCGGGGTGTCGCGGCGGCGGTGCTCATCTCATGAGAGGATAACCGTGCGGCGGGCGCGCCAGGGGCGCCAGCGCGGGAAGTGGTTGCAGGGAGTGGGGAAAAAGCCCGCCGGGGCGGGTGACTGGTGCGCCGGGGTGGTAGAATCTGGGCAAACGGGCACCGCTGTTTCGGTACCGCCGGGGTGTGAGATGGATCTGAACGCTTTGCAGCAGATCTTCAGCCGGCTGCCGCCGGCGGTACAGGCGGCGTGCACGGGCGCGGCGGGCGAGGTGCTGGCCCGCAACGCGCTGCTGCTGACCATGATCGCGCGCGTTCATTTCCACCTGGGAGCGCTGCCGAAGAGCCGCCTGGAGCTGTACCAGAAGTGCGAGGAGAAGCTGCTGGAGCACTGGGTGGTGGCCGCGGGCCTTCCGCCCAGTCCCATAGATCGCGTGCAGAAGGCGACGTTTCTTCGTCAACTGGCATGAAGCGCAACTCTACTGCCGGTGGCGCGGGCCGGGTTTCCGGCTGCCCACCGAAGAAGAGTGGGAGAAGGTGGCATCGTGGGACCCCGAGCAGCAGACGAACAGGAAGTACCCGTGGGGCGATGAGTTCGATCCGGCGAAGTGCAACACCTGGGCGGGTGGTCCGCGCAAGACGACGGCGGTAGGCGCGTATCCGGATGGGGCGAGTGCCTACGGCTGCCACGACATGGCCGGCAACGTGTGGGAGTGGACCGCCAGCCGCTATTCTGAGGAAAGAGACTGGCAGGTGCTGCGTGGCGGGTCCTGGGGCGACGGCCGTGGCGACGCTGCTTCCGACTACCGCAACGGCGGGCGCCCGTTCACTCGGGACCTCGGCGTGGGTTTTTGTTGCGCCAGGACATAGGGTTACCCTGTACGCTTTTTCCTATTACCCTTTGCGGATGGGGGACAGGAGGGTGTGAAAAAATCCTGGGGACACGCCTGCGCTCATCCCCAAGTGACTGGTTTGACGCATCCAGCCCGGAGTGTCCCCGGATTTTTTCACAGCGCGGCTACGGCTGGGTCTCCGTGTAGAGCCCCTTGTGAATGGCGTAGAGGGCCAGTTCGAGGCGGTCGGAGACGGCCAGCTTGTCGAAGATGTTGTGCAGGTGGTTCTTGACGGTCTGCTCGCTGATGAACATGCGTTCGGCGATTTCCTTGTTCTTGAAGCCCTGTGCCACCAGGGCGACAATCTCGCGCTCGCGCTGGCTCAGCGGGCTGCGTTCGCGCCCGCCGCGCTCGAGGCCTATGGGCGCCTTGGCGGGCGTGGCGAACTGGCGCATCACCGCCGCGGTGGTGTGCGAGTCCAGCCAGATCTCCCCCGAGTGCACCTTGCGGATACTCTTGTAGAGCAGCTCCGTGGCGGTCTGCTTGAGCACGATGCCCGCGCAGCCGTGCTTCATGGCCTGCACGAACTCGTTCTTGTCCTCCGAAGCCGTCAGCACGATCACCTTGGTACGGGTGGGGGCGTGCTTCAGCCGTTGCAGCACCGACAAGCCGTCCCGCCCGGGCATGCGCAGATCCAGGAGCAGGACGTCCGGTTGTTTTTCGCGGAGGACTTCCATGGTTTCGTCGCCGTCCTTGGCCTCGCCGACTACTTCCATGTCCCGCTCGAGGGCGAGCAATCGGCGGAGGCCGTCGCGGAAGATGGGGTGGTCGTCGGCGATGACGATGCGTATGGTACTACCCGGTTCCGGTCTAGTACTGGAGTGTGGACAGTCGTCCCTGGGTTCGCTATCAGCTTCAGCCATCAGTGCTTGCCGTCCGCCACAATTCTAGAACGGCTATTAGTACTGAGTCAACCAGGGTAATCCCTGAGATCCCCTACCCCCGGCGTTCACCAGCCCAGGGCACCCCCCTGGCCGGACGGAGCCCCGGCGCCCTCCCGTTTTCGCTATAATCCGCCCTTCGAGAGGACCGAAAGGAGGAACACTCTATGCGCAGCTCAGGTGGCCCCTCGGGGCGCCGCGGCTTCTTCAGGCAGGCCATGGCGCTGGCCGGTGTCTCTGCGGCCGCGCCGGCCGCGGCTCAGGCGCCGCCGCGCGGCGCGGGCCGGTTTGAGTTTCTGCCCCGCTACGCCCGCGCGCAGGACTACAAGTCGCTGAAGCAGTCCAGCTACGACCGCACGGGCGGCAACGCCGACCGCTGGCAGATCAAGCCCGGCGCCACTCAGATGCTGTTCGACTCGCCCGGGCCCGGCGTCATCACGCACATCTGGTTCACCATCGCGGCCCAGTCCCGCATGCACCTCAAGGAACTGGTGCTGCGGGCCTACTGGGATGGCAACGCCAAGCCCAGCGTGGAGGCCCCGGTGGGCGATTTCTTCGGGCTGAACCTGGGCGAGTATCAGATCTACCAGTCGGCCTACCTGGCCTGCTCGCCGGGCCGCTCGCTCAACTGCTACTTCAGCATGCCTTTCCACCGCTCGGCGCGGCTGACCGTGACCAACGAGGGCGA
>CAZIRH010000294.1:0-6294 GCA_964541065.1 uncultured Solibacteraceae bacterium | reverse complement strand
TGCGGCGAAATCGACCGCCGGCCTGCTGGTTGGCTTGCTTACTAGGTGACAGTGCGGTTATACCAAGGGTATGAAGACGGCAGTCTCCGTTCCTGACGATGTCTTCAGAGGAGCAGAACGACTGGCGCGGCGTACCAAGAAGTCGCGCAGCCAGCTCTTCAGCGACGCGCTAAGCGAATATGTGGCCCGGCACGCCCCAGAAGAGGTAACCGGGGCCATGAACCAGGTTTGCGCCGAGCTGGGGGATCTGGGAGATCCGTTCGTTTCGTTGGCCGCCCGGCGCGTCCTGGAGCGAAGCGAGTGGTAGTCTCACAGTGCGGCGTAGGCGCAGCCAGAACGGCGAGCTGAAGCTCGCCGCGGCACGCTGAAGCGTGCGCCACCGGTCGCTGGGCGCCCAGTGATGAGCTGAGGTGGAATCCATGATACTCAAAGGTCCAGAACCGTCCGAGTACCATCCCCGCTACGCTCGCTACATCGATCTTGTGCCGGAGGCGGACCTTCCCGAGGCCATGCTACGGCAACTCGAGGAAACGACGACCTTCCTGGCCAGCCTTCCCGAGCCGCTCCACGATCACCGGTACGCCGCCGGGAAATGGACGCTCCGGGAGGTCGTCGGCCACATCGCGGACACCGAGCGCATTCTGGGGTTCCGGTTGCTGAGCTTTGCCCGGGGCGATGCCGCCGGACTGCGCCGCGCCGACGAAGAGCTCTACGTGCAAAACGCAGACTTCGGCCGGTGTGCGCTGGCTGCTCTGGTTGAGGAGTTCGCGCTAGTTCGCCGGTCGCACGTCATACTGCTGAGGCACCTGCCGGCGGCTGCGTGGGACCGGGTCGGCTCGGTGGCGGACATGCCGATCACTGTCCGTGCCGTTGGGTACATGATGCTCGGTCACGAGCGGCATCACCTCGGCCTGCTGCGGACCAGGTACGTGGGGGGCGGCTGAGCAGCAACGGGGGCGGAATGGGGGCCGCGGACTGCGAGCTGAAGCTCGCAGCGGCACGCTGAAGCGTGCGCCACGGGCGAGTGGTAGAATCGCTGGAGTCATGACTATCAGCGAGAGCCTGTTGCCGGAATTCGACCGGGAGATGGCGAACACGCGCAAGAGCCTGGAGCGCGTCCCGGAAGACAAGCTGGGCTGGAAACCGCACCCGAAGTCCCAGACCATGCGGCGGCTGGCGGCGCACGTGGCCAACCTGCCGACCTGGGTCGTGATGGCGATTCAGCGGGATGCGCTCGACATTACGCCGCCGTACCGGATGCCCGAGCCGGAAACGTGCGCGGCCCTGCTGGCGATGTTCGACCATAACGTCGCGGAGGCCCGGGCGGCGATCGCAGGGGCCGCCGACGAACATCTCCTAAAGACCTGGACACTCCTGGTCGGTGGAAGGGAGATCTTCACCTTGCCGCGCGCAGCGGTGCTGCGCAGCATGGTGATGAACCACCTTATCCACCACCGCGCGCAGCTCTGCCTGTATCTGCGCCTCAACGACGTGCCGGTGCCGGGGCTGTACGGGCCGTCGGCGGACGAACAGGCGGCGTAGCCTCAGGTCCGGAACAGCACCCGTTCGTTCGAGAAGACGCGCACCGCGGCGAAGAAGGCGATGGCGGCGTAGACGATGTTGGCCGCCATAGTGATGGCGAAGACCAGCGCGGTGTACTCGCCCTGGAAGATCTGCTTGACGAGCTGGCAGACGTTGAACAGGGGGATGAGGGCCAGCGCGGGCGTGAGCTCGACGCCGGGGAGCATCCCAGCCACCAGCGGGAAGACCACGGCCATGACCAGCGGCGTCAGGTAGCTCTGGGCTTCCTTGAAGCTCTTGGCCAGCAGGGCGATGGCGATCATCAGCGAGGCGGCCATCACCGCCATGGGCGCCAGCGCCAGCAGGACCAGGCCAATGGTGGGGGCGTCCAGCGGAATCTGTCCGGCAATCTCCTTCAGTTGGCGGCCTTGCTTGCCGAAATCGGAATAGCGCAGGGACACCACCATGCTGGTAACGCTCAGCAGGGCGGTGACGAACACCGCAGTGGTGGCGGCCAGGAGCTTGCCCAGCACGATTTCCTCGCGCCCCGCCGGAGCGGCCAGAAAGATCTCGAGCGTGCGCCGCTCCTTCTCTCCCGCCGTCATGTCGATGACCGGATACATGCCGCCGGAGAACATCAGCAGCACGACGATGTAGCCCAGGATGCCGCCCCAGAAGAAGCCGGCCATCTTGCGCTGCGGCGCCACATTGACTTCCTTGACGGTGAAGGGCTTTAGTAGGGCGGTGGAGACGCGCAGCGCCTCGAGCCGGCCGCGGACGAGCTCTTCCTTGAACGTGTCGAGCGCCTTGCGGATGTTGCGGGCGGCCATGCCCGAGCCCTGGCGGGTTTCGTCGGTGTAGATGCGGACCTCGGGCACGCCGCCTGCCCGGGCGACCAGCTCGACGCCAGCCGCGATCTGCTTGTTCTGGACGGCCGCACGCAGGTCGCCCTGGGCGGCCATCTCGAAGCCGGACTTCTTGAGGAACCCGGCCAGCTCGGGCAAGGCTTCCGGGCCGCGCAGGGCGATGGTGGTGGCCTCCGCTCCCGCGCGCTTCTCGGCCGAGCTCATGAAGAACCCGATCACGTAGAACAGCAGAGGCATGGCGGCCACCGGGACCACGATCATGCTGATGAGCGTGCGCCGGTCGCGGATGATGTCCAGCATCTCCTTCCGGTAGATGATGGGAACGTGGCTCCAATTCATGTCATGCCCTCCGGTCAGACTCCGCCTCCAGCCCCAGCAGTGTGAGAAAGATCTCCCGCAGCCGCTGCTTGCCGGTGGCCGCCCGCAACTCCTCCATGGTGCCCGTGATGCGGATCTTGCCCTGGTGAATCACGGCGATGCGGTCGCAGAGGTATTCGGCCTCCTCCATGACGTGGGTGGAAAGCAGGATGCACTTGCCGGCGCGGCGGGCCTCGAGGATGAACTCCTCGATGACGCGCGCGGTGGGCACATCCAGGCCGGAGGCGGGTTCGTCCAGAATCAGGACGGGAGGGTCGTGGAGCAGGGTGCGGGCGACGGCCACCTTTTGCCGCATGCCGGTGGAGAGCTGGTCCACCTTGGTGTCCGCGAAGCTGTTCATTTGGAGCAGGGTGAACATCTCCCGGGTGCGGCGGTCAAGCGCCGCGCCGTCCAGGCCGTTCAGGCGGCCGAAGAAGGCCAGGATCTCGCGGGGAGTCAGCCGGTGGTACAGCCCCATGTCGCCGGAGAGGAAGCCGATCTTCTTGCGGACCTCGCCCGGCTCGCGCACGATGTCGTGGCCGCCCACCGTAGCGGTGCCGCCCGTGGGGGTCATGACGGTGGCCAGCAGGCGCAGGGTGGTGGTCTTGCCGGCGCCGTTCGGTCCCAGCAGGCCGAAGATCTCCCGGTCTCCGACTTCGAAGGAAACCGCATCGACGGCCCGGACCTTTCCGCGCTTGGAGTCAGTGAAGGTCTTACTGAGGTTCTGGACTTGGATCATGGGAATAGTTGGTCTCCGCGGCCTGGCGCCGTATCGCGTCCAGCACGCCGTTGATGAAGGGCACCGCTTCGGACCCCGAGTACCGCTGGGCCAGTTCGAGGGCCTCGTCGATAACCACGACGGGCGGGGTGGGGGTGCGGGTCATCTCCCAGATGGCCAGGCGCAGGATGTTGCGATCCACCACGGGCATGCGCTCGAGGCGCCAGTGCGCGGAGTGCTCGCGGATGCGCCGGTCGATCTCCGCCTGGCCGGCCAGCGTGCCGTTGACGAGCTCTTCCATGAAGGCATCGGGCTCGGTGGGCGGGTCGCCTCCCTCGGAGTCCAGCGAGGTGTAGTAGCCGGCCAGGGCCTGCGCGACCGGCTGGGGAGCGAGGTCCAGTTGGAAGAGGATTTGGAGGGCCCGCTCGCGGGAGCGGTGGCGCGAGGGCATGGGGGCCTAGGAGCCGCGCAGGCGGCGCATCAGGTTGCCCATCTCGACGGCGCTCATGGCGGCGTCGAAGCCCTTGTTGCCGCCCTTGGCCCCGGCGCGCTCGAGGGCCTGCTCCAGGGTGTCGCAAGTGAGCACGCCGAAGGCGATGGGCACGCCGGTCTCCATGGCCGCCTGGGCCAGGCCCTTGGCGGCCTCGGCGGCGATGTACTCGTTGTGCGGGGTGTCGCCCTGAATGACGGCGCCCAAGCACACGAGGGCGTCGTGCCGCTTCAGCCGCGCCAGCTCGGCCGCCACCAGCGGCAGTTCCCAGGAGCCGGGCGTCCGGACGATCTCGAGATCCTCCTCGGCGGCGCCCGTGCGCGCCAGGGCATCCAGGGCGCCGGCCAGGAGCCGGTCGGTA
Organism: uncultured Solibacteraceae bacterium; assembly: GCA_964541065.1. Classification (GTDB taxonomy): domain Bacteria; phylum Acidobacteriota; class Terriglobia; order Bryobacterales; family Bryobacteraceae; genus VFZS01. The sequence goes on along the minus strand of CAZIRH010000294.1, from coordinate 1,981 downwards.
ATGATGCTGTTGAAGCGGCTGACCACGATGGCCACTTTCAGGCCGGCCGCATTGAGATGGCCTTCGAGAATGGGCTTGGGCATGGGGACCTCCCGCCAGCGCCGCAAGGCTTCCAGAGCCTCATCATACCGCAGGGGGCGGGGGGTGGGTGTCAGGGCCGTGGGGAACGCTGGGACAGACGGAACGTTTCCGACGTTCTCGACTTCGCGCCGCCGGAGCACTGGCCGGAGGCATTCCTGCCTGTTCTGCTGGCGGACTTCTTCACGCCCGTCAGGCCGGCTGCAACTTGCGCCGGGCGGGCACAAAGCGAATCTCGATACGCTTGTCGAGCGCCGCGGCGATGCGTCGCAACATCGACAGCGAATGTCCTTCGTAGTCGGCGTCCTCCAGCCGGCAGATCACCGAGGCCGTGGTGCCCACCATCCTGGCCAGTTGCTGCTGCGTCAGGCCAGCCTTGGTGCGGAGCTCGTAGATCATGCGGGCAATCTCGGCGCTGGCCCGCTCCTCCTCCAGCAAAGCCAGCATTTCGGGCCTCTCGGCGAAGTACCGCCGATGCAGGATTTCCACTGCATCCGTGATCGGTTTGCGTTTCCCTGCCATCTCTATGACTCCTCGGCAGTGTGGCGTTTTGGGTCTTGCCTGAACCTCAGGCGGCGTTCGATGGCCTTGTCGATCTCACGGTCCGGCACGACCTGTTCCTTCACCAGCCCGTGAGAGAGCACCGCAGCGGTCCTGCCGTGAAAGAAATACAGCAGCCGGTACTGGACGCCTCGCAGGCTGGTGCGCAACTCGTAGATGCCGTCCCTGAGGTAGTCCGCCTCCGGCCGGCGGAGCTCGTGACCGAGATCTCGGAGCCGCTCGATCCGCAGCCGGCACTTGACCACAGCCCGCTCGGGCAGCCGGTCCAACCAGTCCAGGACGGGGACACTGCCATCGCCCTCGCGAAAGAAGACAACCTGGATCCTGGGCATGGCACCGTTCCCATGCTATTAGCAATATTGCGAAAAGTCAAGCGGGCGCCGAGCTCTATCCGCGCGCACCTTGTCACTGCGGCTGACCACGATGGCCACTTTCAGGCCGGCCGCATTGAGATGGCCTTCGAGAATGGGCTTGGGCATGGGGACCTCCCGCCAGCGCCGCAAGGCTTCCAGAGCCTCATCATACCGCAGGGGGCGGGGGGTGGTGCGTCAGGGCTTTATCACCGCAGATCTTTGTGCCTACTGGCAGCTCCGGCGCTGGGCTAAGATGAAAGTCCTGTCGCGGCGATGGAACACTCCCGGATCCTGGTGCGGGCGGCCAACTGGCTAGGGGACGCGGTGCTGTCGCTGCCGGCGCTGCGCGCCCTGCGCGAGCGGTTCCCCCGAGCGCACATAGCCGTGCTGGCGCGGCCGCCGGTCGAGGATCTCTACCGCCGGGAGCCGTGTTGCGATGAGGTGATCGTCTGCCCGAAGGGGAGTAGCCGCCGCACGCTGGCCCGGGAGTTGCGCGGGGCGGGCTTCGACTGCGCCGTCCTGCTGCCCAACTCCTTGGACGCCGCGCTGGTGGCGTGGCTGGCCCGCATCCCGCGCCGCATCGGCTACCGCCGTGACGGGCGCGGCTGGCTGCTCACCGACGCGGTGCCTCCGCCGCGGCCGGGCGAAATCCCGCCTCACGAGCGCTTCTACTACCTGGAGCTGCTGCGCCGGGCCGGCATCCTGGACGAGTTGCCGGCTGTGGATGCCATCGAGCTGGGCCGCCTGGACGAGGCGCGACAGGCCGGCGAGGCGCTGTTCCGCCAGATGGGCGTTGACAGGCCCGTCATCGGCGTCAGTGCTGGGGCGCAGAACAGCCGGGCCAAGCAGTGGCCGCCGGAGGCCTTCGCCGGGGCGGCGGCACGGGTGGCGGGTGAGCTGGGCGGCGGGGTCGCGCTGTTCGGCGCGGAGGCCGAGCGGGAGCTGGCGCAGGCCATCGCGGAGGCGGTCCGCAGAGCCGGCCATCCGGT
>CAZIRH010000293.1:0-6325 GCA_964541065.1 uncultured Solibacteraceae bacterium | reverse complement strand
GGTGGACCCTGGGGATGGCGAACTCGATGGGCATGGCGATGGTCTTCTTGGCGATCTCGGGCGCCGCCCCCGTGCCGCCGTAGCTGCCGTCGATGTGAATAATGTGCGCCCCGGCGTAGTAGCTCCCCACCGCCACCATGTCGATGTCGGTGGGCGTCGAGACCTTCACCGACACGAGCGCTTCCGGATTGATCGTCTTGATCCAATCCACGTGCTTCTTGTGATCCTCGACCGAATAGACGGAGTGGAATGGAAAGGGCGAGAACAGACTGACCCAGGGCAGCGACTCCCTCATCGTGGCTACGGTCGCCGTCACCTTGTCGCCGAGCAGATGTCCTCCCAGGCCCGGCTTGGCGCCCTGGGCGTACTTGAATTCGATGATAGGGGCGCACTGGATGGTCTCTTCTCGAACCCCGAACATCCCGGTGGCTACCTGGGTGATTACGTGGTCGCGGTAGGGGAGGAGCGAGTCCGGATATCCTCCCTCCCCGGTTGAGGTGAAAGTCTTCCAGCTTTGCGCCGCTCGAGCTCTGGACAGCATGACCTGCTCGCTGATCGAGCCATAGGACATCCCGCCCCCGTACCAGGGAATGGGGATCTCGATGCGGCGATCATAGGGCCGGCGGTTGAGCGGAATTGAGAGACTGACCGCCACGCTGTCGGGGAGCCACTGATCTTCGGGGAGGAACCTGAAATCGAGCGCGTCGAAACCGCCCCCGGAGTCCCCAGTGCGGTGTTCGAGACCATGGGTGGGCGGCTGTCCGGTTTCCGCCTGAAGCCAGGTGGACAGGATCAGGTCTGCGGTCCACCGGTAGTCTCCCAGGGCCGGCATTTTGCCGTACTTTAGTTCGGGCCAAAGGTGAAGACCACGGCGCAGAAGGCGGGTATGTTTCTCCGTAACAAGCTGTTCGACGCTCGTCTCCCTATTGGCCATAGCCTTGAATCCCGGAAAAGGCCTCGCGTTCCAGATCCCTCTGAAACATGGCGCGCCCGATCTCGCCCCGCAACCGGCGGACTTCCCGCAGGCCCATCGCTCCCAGCACTTCGAGTAGCTGGTCGCGCCAGGCGGCCAGTAAGTTCGTAAGTCGCCGGACGCCCCAATCCACCTTTAGCCTTCCGGGCAGGCGGAATCGGCTCCTTTCACGGTCAGCGCATTCCCCCAGGAATTCAGCCTGCAAGGCCGCCAGAAGCGGCGTGTCGAGCGCGACAGCATCCAAGCCGCAGATGATGGCCTTCGGAACGTGCTCTCCGGCAACGATTCCGCCGCTGCCGACCAGGGTCACCTCGTCGCGGCATCCCGCCTCTACGAAGAGCCTGTGAGCCTCGCGGATCAACTCGAGCACGAACCGCCCGCCGCCTCCCCGCCCGTGGTAATCGGCCACCAGATGAAACACCCGGAGCCCGGAACCGAACTGCTGTGAAAGTCCTTCCGGGGCGACGAAGTCCTGGCGCAGGCAGATGACACTCTCCGGGAAACGCCTCCGGACTTCCTGGAAGAGTGCCTCGTTCCAGCCATCCAGCTCGATCATCAGCGGCTGAGAGCGAAGCTCCTGAAGCGCCTCGGCGTCCCCGGTCCCAACCAGTGGCACGATCTGGGGCCCCTGGAGCGCGAATCTCTGGAGTGCCCGAGCTGGCAGGATCAGCAACGTTTCTGCCTGCCGGGCGGCTGTGGCGAGGATCTCCACGAGTCTGCCTGACAGCAGCGAGGCTGGCGGGGCATCGAACAACACCGGAATCGGGATGGTGACTTGGGGTGGGGTTGTGCCGAGGGGTGCGCCCTGCTCATTGAAAAGGAGGAACGGCGGCTTGTGACCGAGATCCACGGCGGTCGAGATGAACTCCCGACCGTGGATTCCGTCGCGGGTGGGACGCACGATCTCGGACATATCGGTCCACATCCCATCCCAGCCTTCGCCTCCGAACGGGCCCCGGTAGCCCGCGCCTTTTACGGGTATCCTTCCGGTTCGCGCCTCGTAGTAGATCGTCTCCACCAGATCCGGAGTGAAGCAGGAATCACCCAGACGCTGGCGCTCGGGGTTATAGTGGACCCGCACCATTTCCGGATACTCAGTGGTGCAGCGCAGGCACCCCACGCACAAGTGGTCCCGCGGCGCGAATCCCCCTACCGGCCCGGAGAAGACGCCGTACAGGCAGGGCCGGCTCAGGGCGACTTCCCGGTTTCCCCGGTAACGGATCATCTCTCGGAGGAGATGGGAGGCCAGGCCAGGCCTGCTGACCTTCACCCGAGTGCGATTGGGAAAGGGAGCAATCTCTGGCGCCGGGCTGGCTTCAAGGTGGTAGCGCCGATACATGCCAATCAGACAGAGTTGAGGACAGAGGCGCGCTGCATCCGAGAGCCGTCCCGGTCCGCATGAGTATACTCCATCCGAAGGCTCGCCAGCTATCCCATCGTCCGCGGGGGCGCTGCCTTCTGTCAGAACTGCCACTTCAGCGCCGCCTGCAACTGCCGCGCCGGTGTGGTGGTGCTGCTGATCCGGACGGCGCTGGGGATCCGCGCACCCTGGCTGTTGAACAGCAGCAACTCGGAGGGGATCTGGAAGTTGGGGCGGTTGGCCAGGTTGAACGCCTCGAGTCGCAGCCGCAGGCTGTGATGCTCTCGCACGGTCCAGCTCTTGTGGAGGGCCGCGTCGAGCTTCGCCAGACCCGGCCCGGTCAGGGTGTTCCGCCCCAGGGTCCCATAGAGGCCCGCCGCCGGCAGCGCGTAGAAGCGCGGGTCGAAGTACTGCTCCGGGCGCCCGAGGACGACGCTGGCGCCAGGCACGGGGGCGAAATCCGGGCGCTGGCCCAGGTCGGTAGCGGTGCCGCCCAGGTTGGCCTGGTCGTAACCCACCGACGGGCCAAAGGGATGCCCGGACTGGGCCGTCACCAGCCCGTGCAGCTCCCAGCCCGCCAGCCACCGCCCTGCCCCGGGACCGCGCAACCCAGGCACTCGCCAGGAGAAACTGGCAGTCAGAGCGTGCCGGACGTCAAAATCCGAGCGGCCCCGGTTGGCGCGGTAGTCGAACATGGTGGGAACGCGGCCGCTGCCCAAGAAGTCCACATGGGTCGTGGAGGAGGCCTCGTCGATGCACTTCCCGAACGTGTAGTTGGCCTGAAACCGCAGCCCGCCGGCCCAGCGCCTGGCGAGCGAGGCATCCAGGCCATGGTAGAAGGAATTGAACTGAGTGCGCCGGATGGAAATTTGGTCAAAGGCCGGATTCAGGCGCGGCGCACCGGCCGGGAAGAACAGCCGCCCGTCGGGCAGCCTCTCGGGCCGCGGCGGATTGATGTTACCAACGAAGCCCGCCAGGTGAACGCCCCGCGCCCCGCTGTAGCCGAGCTGCGCCAGCGTCCCGCGCCCCAGGCGGCGCTCGATCGAGAACTGAAACTGCATCACGTAGGGCTGGACGGGGTAGTAGTCCACGATGTCCACGGTGTTCGGCGGCAGGGCGCCCCGGATGGCCGCCAGCAGGTCGGGGAAAGGCGGGTTGAGCGGCTGGAGCCGATTGAAGAACGGGGGTGTGCGCGCCCCTGCTATCACCAGCTCGCGCACTCCCACCAGGTCGTAGAACACGCCGGCGCCCGCCCGGATCACGGTGTTTTCCAGCCCGGGCGGGCTCCAGGCCAGCGCGGCCCGCGGCGCGAGGTTCCTCCGCGTGGGATTCCGGTACAGGGGCCCGCCGATGGTCACCGTGGTGTTTCGCAGCGGATCGGGCAGCGTGGCCACTTTTCCGTGGACCTCCACCGGCACGGAGGTGAACTCGTAGCGCACGCCCAGAATCAGGCTCAGACGCCGGTGCAAGCGAAACTCATCCTGAGAGAACGCCGTGAAGATGTTCTGGCGCCACGAGCGGGCGCTGTCCGAACCGGGCATCATCAGGTCGCCGTAACGCGGGCGCGCCATCAGCAGATCCGCTACGGAGTTGAACTGGTAGCGCCCGTTCCGGCTGATGTCCAGCATCTGCCGAAACCAGACCCGGTCGAAGCTGGCCCCCGCCGCGAGCGTATGGGTGCCGCGCACGTGGGTCAGCGTGTGGCTGGTTTGGTAGTCGGTGATGGCGTACTCGCGCGGCCGCTGCCGCTCGACCCAACCTCCCACGTCGCTGAGGCCCACCACCTGGAAGGTGCCGAGCGGCCGCCCGGGAAGGAACGACAGCGACGAGGCCAGTCCGGGCGCGGGGGCGGTCAGTTCCGCGTTCCGGATGCGGCTGAGGCCGGCGCGAAACGCTTGCAGAGAGCGCGGCGACTGCGTCCACTGCCATTCCGCGTGCAGGAACTGGTAGCGGGACGGGTCCCGGAAGTTCCAGAGGTGGAAGGGGTCCTGGTAGGTTTGCCCGGCGTCATCGAAAGTGTAACGCACGGCCTGGCGCCAGCGCTCGTTCAGCACGGCGTTGAGTTTACCCATTAGGTAGTCTTCGCGCGTGCGGGTGGGCTGGTCGGTGATGAACTCCGCGGTGCCGTCGCCGAAGTCCCGCCCGTTGGGGAGCGGATAGACCTCCAGGAACGGCCGCACCTCCGGCGCCACGGCCACGGTGCGGGCGCCGAGCCGGCCCTGGCGGGCCTCCGCGGTCAAGGTGGTGGGAATGACGGTCAGGCTGACCAGCTCGCGGATGCCTTCGTAGTTGCCCAGAAAGAACAGCCGGTTGCGGCGCAGCGGCCCCGCGAGCAGCGCGCCGAACTGGTTCCTCCGCAGCGGCGGCTTTTCCTGGGCCGCAGGGTCGAAGAAGTTCCGAGCGTCCAGGGAGGAGTTGCGCAGGAACTCATAGAAGCTGCCGTGCAGCTCGTTCGAGCCGGATTTCGACACCGCGGTCAGCACGGCGCCCGCCGCGCGCCCGTACTCGGCGCTGAACGGGCTGGTGATGAGCCGCAACTCCTCGATGCCCTCCAGGCCCAGCAGACTCCGCGCTGCGCTGGCCGGAGCGCTGCCCGAGGCGGTGTTGACGTAAATCCCGTCCATGCGGAAGGAGTTCTGATTGATCCGGGCGCCATGCACCGAAACCTGGATCCCGACGCCGGTGTAGATCTGACGCTGGGCGGTCTTCGGGGTGATGGCGCCCGGCTGCTGCACGGCGAGCTCAAACAGGTCGCGGCCATTCAGTGGCAAGTGATCAAGTTGGTGGCGCTCGATCGAGCGTCCCCAGTCGCTCGCGCTGGTGCTGAGCACGGGCGCCTCCGCCGCCACCACCAGCGTCTCGCGCGTGGCGCCGAGCTCGAGGTGGAAGTCCACCTGGACGGTGCGTCCCGCCGGTAGCTCCACCCCCTCGAAAGCCTGCGGCCGGAAGGACGGGTGCGAGACCTCCACGCGGTAGGCCCCGGGCGCCAGGCCGGGCGCCTTGTAGTGGCCTCTGGGGCCGGCAGCCAGCCGGCGCTCGCTCCCCGTGTGCACCTCCAGGAGGCGCAACGCAGCGCCCGGGATCGCCCCGCCGCTGGGATCGTAGACCGTGCCTTCAATCGTCCCGGTGGTTTGCGCCCGCGCCAGCCCGGCGCCGGCTAACAGCATTGCGCAGATCAACCGCTTGCTCACCGCGTCAACTCCTCTTCGCAGAATCCAGCTTGCGGGCCAGCTCCAAGTATCGGCTGTCCGCCAGTTGCTCGACGCGCAGGCCCGGCTGGCAATAGCCCTTGCCGACGGCCCACTCGAGGAAGCGGCGCAGGCTGCCCAGGTCAATGCTGGCGTCGGGCGTGGAGGTCTCCCGGCACATCACCTGGACCGCCTGGGGATCGAGCTTGTTCTCCCGAATGTAGTCCTCCTGGAACCGGGGCGTGGCCCCTGCACGATACTCGCGCGCTCCGCGCAGGTACGCTGCCAGGAATCTGGCGCCGACCTCAGGGTTGGCTTTGAGCAGGCTCTCGCCGAACATGATGTGGGAGTACTGAAAGCCGGCCAGCGCCTGCGCCACGACCGTCGAGCGCACCAGTCGCGGCCGGGCCGCGATCAGGTCCCTCTCCATAAACCACGCATTTATCACTGCGTCGATCTTCCCGCCAATCAGCCCGGCGATGGCATCGGAGCGAGCCATGTAAAGCAGTTGCAAGTCGGTTTCTTTGAGACCCGCCTTCGCCAGCAGGGTGTCCACCAAGAAGCCCGCCAGACCCGCCTTCAGCTCGGCGGCGAGGCGCTTGCCGCGCAGGTGGCGGAGATCCTCGAGCCCGCGCGGAAACGCCTCTCGCCGCCCGTAGATGACGGCCAGCTCGCTGCAAACCGGGTTGGCGACCTCACGGCCAGCCACGATCCGGATCGCCGAACCCCTCGTCACCGCGTTCAGTAAGGCCGGAGTCAGCGCCGAAAACCCGACGTCCAGCTTGCCCGCCGCCAGCAGCAGCA
>CAZIRH010000292.1:0-6356 GCA_964541065.1 uncultured Solibacteraceae bacterium | reverse complement strand
CCCCGGCGGCTGGGCGCGCCGGTCCGCCCGGCTGGGTTTTGGCCGTGCTATTTGCCCTGGCCTTCGTGGTGGTTCTCGCCAGCGGGTTCTTCGCCTATCGGAAACTCCGAGCGCGTGCCGAGCCGCCCCGGCCCGCGGCGGTGCTCGAGCGGCCGTCGCTGCCCTCGAACGAGGCCGTCAAGGCCCACCCCATGACGCGGTACATAGAGATCACCGGCCTCCGCCTGACCGAGGACGCCAAGCAGCACGCTTTCATTCAGTTCGTGGTGGTCAACCACTCGCCCGCGGAGATCGGTGACCTGGCCGCCAACGTGCGCCTGAAGGCCATCACCGCGCAGGGCGAGCAGCAACCGGTGGGGACTTTCTCGTTCAAGATCCCGCTGCTCACGGCCTACGAGTCCAAGGAGCTGAGGGCGCCTGTGGACACCAAGCTCCGGGTCTACGAACTGCCCGACTGGCAGTTTCTGCGGGCAGACTTTCAAATCACCTCACCATAACGAGGAGGTTCGATGGCCGCCTCACGTGCCCGAGTCGCCAGGCCGAAGAGCGCCGCGGAGCGCAGAGCACGCCTGCGCAGACTGCTCGCCATCCTGGACCGGACCTACCCCGGAGCGACCACCGAACTGGTCTACCGCAGCCCGTGGGAACTGCTGGTGGCTACCATTCTTTCGGCGCAATGCACCGACAAGCTCGTTAACCAGCTCACCCCCGGGCTGTTCGCCAAGTATCCCACCATCACCGACTTCGCCCACGTCAGCCAAGCCGAACTGGCCCACGACGTCCGCCCGACCGGGTTCTTCAACAACAAAGCCGCCGCCGTCATCGGCGCGGCCAGGAAGATCCTGGTGGATTTCGGCGGCCAGGTGCCGCACACCATGGAAGAGATGCTCAGCCTGTCCGGCGTGGCCCGCAAGACGGCCAACGTGGTGCTGGGAACCGCCTACGCGATTCCGAGCGGCGTAGTCGTGGACACGCATGTGCTGCGCGTGGCGCCGCGCCTCGACCTGACGCGGCAGCGGGACCCCGCCAAGATCGAGCAGGACCTCATGAAGACGCTCCCCCGGGACCGCTGGATCGTGTTCTCCCACCAACTGATTCTTCACGGGCGCCGGGTGTGCGTGGCCCGCCGGCCGCGCTGTGCCGAGTGCCCGCTGGAGAAGCTCTGTTACGCGAAAGACAAAACCGCATGACTACCCGACGAGCCTTTCTCGGTTCTTCCGCCTGGCTGGCCGCGGAGCTGTTCGCCGCGCCGGCGGACTCCTCAAAACCCTCTCCGGATCTCGAAAAGCTGGGCGCGGCGGCCCTGGCGGAAGCCAGGAAGCTCAAGGCCGGCTACTGCGACATACGGATCATCCGCTACCGCCGGCAGAACGTCGTGCTGCGGCTGAGCCCCGAGCGCGGCACAGGCAAGACGCTCGAGGTTCCCAGCATCGTCGATAGCGAGAGCTTCGGCTTCGGCGTGCGGGTGATCGCGGACGGGGCCTGGGGCTTTGCGGCCTCTCCGGTCGTGACCGCCGAGGAGATCGCCCGCCTCACCCGCGAGGCGGTCACCGTGGCGCGCGCCAGCGCCCAGCTCACCAGCCGCCGCGTCGTGCTGGCGCCGGTCCGGGCCTACCGCGACCGCTGGCGCTCCCCATTCGAGAAGGACCCCTTCGATGTCCCGGTGCGCGAGAAGCTCGAACTGCTTCGCCGGGCGGCCCAGGAGGTCAAACAGGAGAAGCAGGTCTTCTCCGCCACCGCCATGCTGTCGTTCCGCTGCGAGGACAAGTATTTCGCCTCCTCGGAGGGCTCCTCGATCCAGCAGTTGGTCATCCACGCCTTCCCCAGGCTCGCGGCCACGGCGGTGGACTTTCAGAAAGGCCTCACGCGCACGCGGAACTTCGTCCCCGAGCCCCTGGAGGCCGGCTGGGACTACGTGGCGAAGATCGACTTCCTGGGGAACGCCCGGCGCATCCGCCAGGAAGTCCTCGAGCACCTGGCCGCGCCGCCCGTCCAGCCGGGCAAGAAGGATCTGGTGCTGATGCCGAGCCACCTGTGGCTCACCATCCACGAGAGCATCGGGCATCCCACGGAGCTGGACCGCGCCCTGGGTTACGAGGCCAATTTCGCCGGCACCAGCTTCCTCACCCCGGACAAGGCCGGCAAGCTGCGCATCGGCAGTCCGATCGTCACCTTCTTTGGCGACCGCACCTACGAGCGGGCCCTGGCCACGGCCGGCTACGACGACGATGGCGTCAAGACCACCCGCTTCACCATCATCGACCAGGGCATTTTCCTGCACTACCAGACCACGCGCGAGATGGCGCCCCTGGCCGGCGAGAAGGAATCGCGCGGCTGCGCCTTCGCCGATAACTGGTCCAGCATCCCCTTCCAGCGCATGCCCAACATCTGGCTGGCCGCCGGCCAGCCCGAGAGCAAGCTCGAAGACCTGATCGCAGGCGTCGAGAACGGCATCCTCATCGACGGCGACGGCAGCTTCTCCATCGACCAGCAGCGCTACAACTTCCAATTCGGCGGAGACGCCTTCTGGGAGATCAGGGGCGGCCAGAAGCGCGGCATGCTGTCGCGCGTGGCCTACCAGTCGCGCACTACCGATTTCTGGCAGGCCTGCGACGGCATCGCCGGGCAGGCCCTGTGGCAACAGTTCGGCGCGCCCAACGATGGCAAGGGCGAGCCCATGCAGGTCAACGCGGTCAGCCACGGCTGCTCGCCGGCGCGCTTCCGCCAGATCAACGTGATTCAGACGGATTGAACATGCTCACACGCGATCAAGCCCAGAAGCTGGCCGAGAGAATCCTCTCATACTCGACGTTCCCCGAGTGCGCAGTGATGCTCGAGAGCTCCGAGAACCTCAACCTGCGCTTCGCCAACAACGGCATCACCACTTCGGGCTTCACGGTGGAGCGCTCCGTGGTCATCTCCTCGACCCGCGAGCAGAAGACCGGCACGACGCACACCGAGTCCATCGACGACGCGGCGCTGCGCGCCGCCGTGAAGCGCTCCGAGGAGCTGGCCGAGATCGCTCCCGCCAACCCCGAGCACATGCCGCCGCTCGGACCGCAGCAGTATCCCGACATCGACCACTTCGCCGAGGAGACGGCTCGCGCCCGCTCACCCGAGGTCATTCCGCACATCCGCGCCATCGTCGGCGCCGCCACGAAGGAAAAGCTGGTGGCGGCAGGCTTCTTCGAGCGCTCGGCCCAAACCTCCGCCATCGCCAACAAGCAGGGCCTGTTTGGCTACGACCGCTCCACCGACTCGCGGCTTTCCACTACCATCCGCACGGCGGACGGCTCGAGCTCCGGCTGGGCCGCGCAGCCGGCGGTGCGGGTCGGCGAGTTGGATGGCGCCAGGCTGGCCGCCGTGGCCGTGGAGAAGTGCCTCCGCTGGCGCAAGCCCGTGCGCCTGGAACCTGGCAAGTACACCGTGCTGCTGGAGGCCGCGGCCGCGGGCGACCTGCTGCGCATGGCCGGTTTCTCCTTCAGCGCCCGCGCGGCCGAGGAGGGCCGCTCCTTCCTGAGCAAGCCGGGCGGCGGCACGCTGCTGGGCGAGAAGCTCTTCCCCGAGATCGTCACCCTGCGCAGCGACCCCTTCGACACACGGCTTCCCTCTTCGCCCTGGTCCATGGACTGGCTGCCCAGCCGCAAGCTGACCTGGGTCGAGAAGGGTGTCGTGCGCAACCTCGCCTACGACCGCTACTGGGCGCAGAAGGCCGGGCAGGAGCCGACGCCCTTTCCCCGCTCCGCGCTGCTCGATGGCACGGACGCCAGCCAGGACGAGTTGATCCGCTCGGTCGAGCGCGGCCTGCTGGTGACCCACTTCTGGTACATACGGGTGGTCAACCCCAGGACCTTGCAGCTCACGGGGCTGACCCGCAACGGGCTGTTCTTGATCGAAAAGGGCCAAATCGCCGGCCCGGTCGTGAATTTCCGCTTCAACGAGAGCCCGGTGCGGCTGCTTCAGAACGCGCGCGCTGTGGGCCGCCCGGTGCGCGTGCAGGGGCTCGAGGGCGGCTCGATGATCGCCCCGCCCATGGTGTCCGCGGACTTCACGTTCACGAGCATTTCGGATGCGGTGTAGGGGGTGACGGGCCGCTTAGCGTGCCTGTCGTCGCACGCGAAAGGCACCTGGCGAGAGCACGGCGAACGCTCCTGGTATCGCCGCCGCATGGCGAACCACGGATTGCCTCACCAGGGTTGCTTTCGTTTCTGGCGCCAAGCCTGCCAGGCGCAACAGCAATACTCCAGCCGACAGTCGCCGCTGGCGGAAGACCAGCTCGCCGAAGTCCTTGTCAGCGGTCACCAGTACAGCGTCGCCGGTGCGACTGAGGTCGAGCACCGCGTCGTCCGGTAGTCCCGGATCCAGCTCGGCGATGTAGACGACGTCATGACCCTCGGCACGCAGAGCCTCGACGATCTGCCGGTCCACGCTTTCGTCAGCGACGCACCTCACCGCGCCACCGGCTCGACGGGGTACAGAACGTCCCCACGCAGGGCATCCGCGGCGAAGGCCAAGGCAGCTCGCACCGCTTCCTCGGTCAAGCGGGGATGTGCCGCCAGGAGCTGATCGACGGTCTCGCCCGCCGCGAGCTTTTCAAGGATGAGCTCGACAGTGATCCGGGTGCCCGCGATCACAGGCTTCCCCATCATGACGGAGGGGTCCGACACGATCCATCTGTTCTCCACCGGGGTTGTCTCCTATCCTCTATCGTACCGCGGCGATGCATCTCGGACGCGGTGTAGGGGCGCGATGGGGGCTGTCTGAGCCGAGGATCTCCGGCGCCGGAGGCCACACTTACTCCAGCCTGGCGGCGATCACATCGGTGACGAGAGTCAGAGCCGAACCAGGCTGGAGATGGCGACGGGTTTTCCCGTGTCCACGCTTTCGACCGCCGCGACGCCGGTGAGCAGACTCATCGCGCCGGCACGCGAGCCAGCACGCTGGCGCAGCGGGTCTGGTGTGTCGGGTACGAAGATCATGCGCCTGAGACGCGGGTCGCCGCCGAAGTGCCCGCCCTTGGCATGCGGCACGACGAGCACCTCCGACTTGGAGAAGTTCTTCGTCACCCGGATCTCGTCCTGCGGCAGGACGCCCCAGGGCTGGCTCTCGTAGACGCGGGTCTCGATCCGCCCGTTCAGGCCGTTGAAGGCCAGGTGGTAGCCCTCGTAAGGCATGAATGCGTTCAGCGAGTAGCTCATGATGGCGCCGGTCGAGTAGCGGACCTCGCCCGTCATGGTGTCGAAGATGTCGATGTCCTCGCGGAAGACGCAGGCGTCGCGCAGGTAGCCGTCCTCGGACTCGCACTCCACGTAGAGCCGCGTCAGGCGCTGGTCCTTGAGGATGTCCCAGTGGAACTGGCACTGTTGCCGGTGCGGGCAGGTGCGGCAGTTCCGGCCACGGATCTTGGAATTCCGCCCGTACTTGCGCAAGCCGCCCATGGCGCTCACCACCACCGGGTCGGCGTCCAGATACCAGTTGATCAGGTCGAAGTGATGGGTCGCTTTGTGCACGAACAAGCTGCCGGAACTCGCCCGGTACGCGTGCCACCGGCGGAAGTAGTCCGCGCCGTGGCGCGTGTTGAGATACCAGTGGAAATCCACCGACACGACGTCGCCGATGGTGCCCGCCATCAGCAGTTCCTTGATCTTCTGCGCCGTGTTCGAGTAGCGATAGTTGAAGCTGACCGTGATGGGCAGCCCGGCTTTCTTCTCGGCGTCGAGAATGGCCTGGCACTTGCGCTGGTCGGTGGTCATCGGCTTCTCGGTGAGAACCCGGCAGCCGGCCTCCAGCCCGCGAATGATCATCTCGTGGTGCGTCGAGTCCTTCGTGGTCACGATGAGGGTGTCCGGACGGACCTCGCGCAGCATGCGCGCAAGGTCTGTGTAGATCGGAACGTCAATGCCCAGCATCAGCCGCACGACCTCGGCGCGCTTGCGGTTGATGTCGCAGAGCCCGACGAACTGGACGCGGTCGCTATGCTCGGCCAGCAGATCCGATCCCCACGTGCCCGAGCCGCGGTGACCTGTCCCAACCATGGCCACACGCCGCTGGGCCTGATTCCCCCGGACCAGAATCGGCGCTGAAGCCGCCATCAGCGCGGCGCCGACGATCCCGCGCCGCGTGGGGTTTGAGGTGTTCACCATGTCCTCCTACCTGTGGCATCCTGACTGACCCCCCAGTATACCCCCAGGCCGCCTCCACTCATCCCAAGCGCCACCCAGGTGCCCGCGATCGGAGGCTGCCCCTTCTCCAGCAAGGCGCCGGCTGAGAGGTCTGCGACATAGAAGTGGCAAGCTGGAGGCTTGATCGGGTCGGGTGACCGGGATTGCGCCCGGTCACCCTCCCACACCACCGGA
>CAZIRH010000291.1:0-6371 GCA_964541065.1 uncultured Solibacteraceae bacterium | reverse complement strand
AGTAGTTGTAGAACCAGCGGAAGCGATAGTAGGTGCGGTTGAGGTTGTAGGGGACCTTGGGCGCGGGGCCAAGCCACTGGTCCCACTCGGAGTCGTTGGGCGGGTTGGTGTCCGGGGGATTGCCGATGCCCCGCGGCCACTCGTTGAGCACGTGAAAGCTCTTGGCGACGGTGACGCGCCCGAGGCCGCCCGAGCGCACAAACTCGACGGCCTCCTTCAGAAACGCCGCCGAGCGCCGGTGGATGCCCACCTGCACGACGCGCTTGGTGTGCTCGGCCGCCTCGACCATGCGGCGGCCCTCGAAGACCGTCAACGACAAGGGCTTTTCGACGTAGACGTCCTTGCCGGCGTGGCAGGCCTCGATGAACATGAGGGCGTGCCAGTGGTCGGGCGTGGCGATGACCACGGCATCGACTTCGGTGTCCTCGAGCACTTTGCGGTAGTCCTTGTACTTGGTGGGGGTGGCGCGCGATTTCTTGATGGCGAAGTCCATGTAGTCGTCGCGCAGGTCGCAGACCGCCACGGTCTGCTGGTCGCCGTGCTCGAGGAAGCCATCATGGACCTGGTCGCCGCGGTTGCCCAGACCGATGTAGCCCATGCGGACGCGGTCGTTGGCGCCCAGCACACGGGAGTAACTCAGCGCGGTGCCGAGTCCGGCGGCGCGCGTGAAGTGACGACGCGTAAGCTGGTTCATAGACCCCTTATGGTAATGCCTCAGGGGGCCGGTGTAAACCGCTCCTCGGCGGCGCGCCAGGCTTCGGCCTGGGCCGGGTCGAGGAACACCTCGTGATACGAGTTGGTCAGCCAGCGGCCCAGCATGTTGGCGTAGCCCGGGCTGCCGACGGTGCCGCTCTGGCCTCCCGGGATGGTCTGGTAGGCGCGGATGCCGGCGGGCGCCAGCTCGGCGATGAAGCGGCGCGAAGGCCCTCCGCCGAACATGAACTGGCCGGCGGAGGCGGCACGCGCGTTGTGACCCGAGGCGTCCAGCACCTCGAAGCCGCCGGCGCGCGCCAGCCCCGGCAATCTCGGTCCCAGATTCAGGAACCCGCCGGCGGGTGGAACATTGAAGCCGCCGCCCAGCGCATGTGAGAACACGATGCGGTGGAGTTTGCCCCAGCGGTAGTCATCCAGGTTGGCGGAGCGATCGAAGGCGGCCGCAAAAGCGTCGCCGGCCAGCAGGTCGAGCGCGCCGCGCAGGCTGCGCAGGATGAGGACATCGCGCGCGGCCTCGGGCGAGGGCGCGCCGGCGACCTCGAAGAAGTCCACGCCCGAAGCGCCGCGGCCGCGACTGGCCGGGAAGTTGTCGAGCAGGCGGCGCAGGGCTGACAGGGCCCGGTCGTCCGGCACCTCCAGGTTGCGCACTCCCAGGCGCTCGAGGGTGGCATCGATGACGTGGCGTATGATCTGGCCGCGCCAGACGCTGTAGATCGTCGCGGCGATGCTGTTCTGAACCTCCTCATGTCGCGGTTCGGGCAGCGCCGCGGGGTCGTCGCCGGGGTCAAAGCCTTCGCGGATGCCGGTGGGCGTGCTGTAGTCCCAGACGCCCAGGCGCGCGACGGCCTCGACCACCTGGCGGTCGCCGGCGAACGCCGCCAGCTCCGGCGGCGCACCGAAAGCACCGGCGTTGGCCAGCGCCGCTTGAATGTGGCGAATAAACACCTGCGCGTCGAGCATCTGGTTGTTGGCCTGGAGGCTGGCCAGGATGCTCAGGTCCACCTTGACGCCGAGCAGTTCGATGTTGCGGATCAGCGTGGTGATCTGGCCGGCGCGGCAGCCGATGTCGTAGCCGGGGCTCAGGTAGTAGATGCCCCCGGTCGCCCGCCGCCCGCCCAGGGGGTTGTTGCCCAGGGTGACGCCGACCGGATCGTTGTTGGCGTTGGCGATGAAGCCCTGGGCCGGGTTGACCACCTGGGGCATCTCCTCGAAGGGCAGGATCTGGTAGGGCAGCGCCTGGTCCGGCTGCGGCCGCGTCACCGGGAGCCACTCGTTTCTGTAACGGTGCGCGCCGTCGCGGATGAGGAACGGCGGCGTGCCGTCCACCCGGCCCAGCGTCTCGAGATCCTCGCGCAGGGGCAGCTCGGCGCTGGTGAAGTAGGCGACATTGCCGTCCACGTCGGCGTAGGCCCAGTTCTGCGAGCCGAAGGTGAAGAAACGCAGGGCGCGCTTGAAGTCTTCGAGGTTGCGGGCGCGGGCGAAGCTCAGGAAGGTCTGCGCCTCGCGCGTCGGCGCGAAGCCCGTGTACTGGATGCTCAAGGCGGTGATGTTCAGGAGGTTGCTGGCGTCGAAGGCCACGATAGGACCGTTGTTGCGGCGCGGCACCAGGATGGTGAGGCCGCCTTCGAACAAGCCGACGCTGGCGGCGACCACGTCGTCCTGCACCTGGTTGCCGGTCTGGTTGACCTTGTAGCTTTGCGAGATCAACACCAGTGGCTCGACGCGCCCCTCGAACAGAGTGCCCTTGGGGGTCAGAGTGGCGAGGTCGAACACGATCCGCTCCTGGAAGGTGTCGGTCACGTCCAGCGGGTTCATTGTGGCGCCCCAGCAGACGCGCTCGTTGCAGCCCAGTACGATGCCCGGCACGCCGGGCAGGCTCACGCCGGCGACGTTCATTGGCCCGCGCGCAGGGTCGTTGGAGACGATCAGGTGCGCCTCGTACCAGATGGGCGGCGTGCTGAGGCTCAGGTGCGGATCGCTGGCCAGCATGGGGTAGCCCGAGGCCGTGAGCTGGCCGCCGATGAGCCACCAGTTGCTGGCGGGGCGCGAGGTTTGGGGATCCAGCGTGCCCTCGAACAGCGGCGCGCGGCGCCGCGCCTCCAAGTACCGCTCCGCCAGCTTGAGCGTCTCCGGCGCGATGACCTCTTGCTGAGCGCGGGCGGCCTGGATCAGGGCCTCGCGCGGGCCCTTGGCCCTGGCCGTGGGAAGCCGGTCGAGGAAGCCGGGAATCGAGATGGTGGGTTCGAACGGCGCCACCCGCACGAGGTCCTCGAAGAACAGCGTAGTGCCGTCGAAGCTGCCCTTCGCTCCGGCCTGCTGGCAGGCATCCAACCCCACGCTCAATTCCGAATCCTCGAAGAAGGACAGGCCGAAGGCCAGCGCCTTGGCCGTGACGATGCTGTCGATGAGGGTCCAGGGCGGGACGCGGGCCTTGCTCAGTTCGAGCGCCTTGTACTCCGGCGGCAGGGAGGCGGCGGGATCCTGGAGCCAGGCGTTGACGCCGTCGGCGTAAGCCTCCAGCAGCGCGCGCACCTCCGCCGAGTGGACTTCCACGGAGGCCTCGGCGGCGCGGCGCAGGCCCAGCGTGCGGGCTTGAATGTCGGAGGCCAGGCCGCTGCGGCCCAGCAACTCGGCCGAGGTGCCGCTGGCCTGCCGTCGCAGCAGGTCCATCGGGAAGAAGCGGTCCCGCGCGTGCAGGTAGCCGAGCACCAGCATAGCGTCGCGGTCATTCTCCGCGAAGACGTGGGGGATGAAGTCGGAATCCCAGACCACGCGGACCGCGGCGCGCAGGCCCTTGAGCTGGGGGCCGTCGGCCGCTTTCGAGTGGCGCCCCGGACCGGCCTGCGAAGCCAGGAACAACGCCGTCACCGTCGTGACGAACACCAGTTTCGGTGTGCGCATCGCTTGCTCCCTCGCCTGATTATAGAGAAATCGCTGTCCCAGTCGCGCCGAGGTATACTCGTGCGAGGAAGAGGACCGGAAGATGAGAATTACGGTTCACGCCCGCTTGCTGACCCTGGCTGCGCTGGCCCTCGCTTTGGCCGCGTGCAGCCGGGACCGTTCACCGTCCACCGGGGCGGACCCCGCCTCGGTCAACCGCTTGCGAAGCGATGTGACGTTCCTGGCTTCCGACGATCTGGAAGGCCGCGGCACGCCCAGTCGCGGGCTGGATCTGGCGGCGCTGTACCTGGAAACTCAGCTTCAGGCTGCGGGTGTGGCGCCGGCGGTTTCCGGTTCCTACCGGCAGGGGTACAGGGTCGGCAACTACACGCCGGCGGAGGCGCAGGTCGTCGTCCGCATCAACGGCCGGACGGTCAATCCCGGCGACTATATCTTGGTCAACTCCGGCCGTGACCCGGCGAAAGGCCCGCTAGCCTTGCCGTCGGTGGAGGTGGGCTACGGGATCGTCGCCGAGGAGCGGAACGTGGATGATCTGGCGGGCCGCGACCTGCGCGGCAAGGCGGTGGTAGCCCGGAAGGGCGCCCCGTGGCCGGTCGATCCTGGCGCCGTCTTCGGCCCCGACCGGGCGGTGGGGAAGTTTATCGCGGCGGCTGCGCGGGGGGCCGAGCTCTTCGTATACCTCACTGAGGAGCTGGATGCCGGCGGCGACGCCGAATCGATGCTCGTACGTCAGATGAAGGGCGTTCCGGTCGCCTTCCTGCGGCCCGAGATACGGCACGCCTCCGCCTTTGGCCCGGTCCTGCTCCTGAAGCCGAAGGCGTACGCGGCGGGAGGCGCCGGCAAGATCGAAGCCTCGATTAGCGCCCCCGTTCGGGAGAGCCGGGCAGCGAATGTGGTGGGCAAGATTGAGGGGACGGATCCGGCTCTGCGGAACGAATGGGTAGTCGTGTCGGCCCATTACGATCATCTGGGCTTCCGGCCCGCGCCGGCCGGCGAGGACGGCATCTGGAACGGCGCTGACGACAACGCCTCGGGCACGGCCGCCGTGCTGGAGCTGGCCAGGCAAGTCGCCCGTGCGCCCGGCCGGCGCAGTCTGCTGGTCCTGCTGGTCAGCGGCGAGGAGTGCGGCCTGCTCGGCTCGGCTTACTACGCCGCCCACCCCGTGGCGCCGATGAAGCAGGTGGTCGCCCAGATCAACCTGGACATGGTTGGGCGGCCCGAGGGGAACAAAGTTGAAGCCATCGCCCACGTCTCTCGCGCGTTGTTCGATCAAGCGGTCGGCGCGGGCAAACGCCACGGGATCGAGGTTATCGCCGACCAGCACCCGGAATGGAGAGCCCTTTACCTCACGGACACTTACGCGTTCGCCCGAGCCGAGGTCCCCTGCATCCACTTCTCCACGAGTTTGCACGCGGACTACCACCAGCCCTCCGACACCGCCGACAAGATCCGCTACGCGGGGATGGCCCGGATAGCAGCCGCGGCGACGGAGATGGCCCGCGCGTACCTCGACGGCGCACCGCGCCCGTCGTTTGAGCGCCCCAAGTGGTTCGTGACGCCGTGACGCTGCTTGATTGGACTGGCGAGCGTCAGGAGCAGCGACTTATTCTCCCGCCCCGCCCTTCACGAGACGGGCACATAGTGAACCTCCACCCCTGCGGCGCCGGAGAATCCCCGGTCCAGCGTGGCCACTGCCAGGCCTCCGGTGGCCGCCACGGCGGCCAGGTAGGCGTCAGACCAGGAGTGCGTGGCCGGCTGGGAGCTTTGCGTCAAGCGCCTGAACTCGGCCTCGACACGCGCAGGCTCGGATAGGAAGCCCACCCGCACATCGGAGGCCGTTCGGTCGAAGATCCGCCAGGCCTGGCGCTGGCTCATTACGTCGCGGCCCATCACCTTGCTGTTGGTCAACAACCGCAGAAGCGCCAACTGCGTCAGACGGCAAAAGAGGGCCTGCTCGGGACCCAGCGCGCCAAACCGAGACTGCGCTGCCACGTGGTGGACGTGCAGGTCGTAGACCACTGCCAGCCAGACGTTCACGTCAACCAAATAGGATTTCATCGATCTCCCGATTGGTGAGGTTCAGCCGTCGCGATTCCTTGCCCTTGATCAGGGGGAAGCGGCAGCGGCCCCGCGCGGGACGGCCCTGCATCTCTCGGACCACCAGTCGGACGATGGCTTGCCTGACCGTGGAGCCGTCCAGCGCGGCCTTGGCCTTCAGTCGCCGGTACAGGTCGTCAGGGATGTCTACCGTGGTGCGCACAAAAGCATCTTAGCATATTTGTGCTTCCCGGCGTTCTACGTTCAGGCGGGTCAGCTCCGCCAGGCTGAGCCGGCCGGTGTAGATGGCCATGCCGAGGGCGGCGTGGACGTTCATCTCTTGCAGGGCGCGAACTTCCTCGAGGGTGGTGATGCCGCCGGCGGCGGTCAGCTCGTGCCGGGTGGCGGCGCGGAGGCGGCGGAACCAGTCGAGATCAGTGCCCTCGAGCATGCCCTCCTTGTCCACGTAGGTGCACAGGAAGCCCGCGCAGTAGGGTTCGAGCAAGTGCAAGACGTCCTCGGCATGGAGCGCCGTAGACTCCTGCCAGCCCCTAACGACGATGCGGCCCGCCTTCGAGTCCAGGGCAATGATGACCCGGTCGCGCCCGGCCTTGTGGGCGAGGGTTTCCAGAAAAGCGGTGTTCACCCCGTCCGTCTGGAACGTCGCCGTGCCCACGATCACCTTGCGCGCACCCTGCTCGAGGAGGGCGAGGGCCCGC
>CAZIRH010000290.1:0-6388 GCA_964541065.1 uncultured Solibacteraceae bacterium | reverse complement strand
AGGCGTGCCGCGCCAGCGGCTGGTGCTCGTCGAGAAGGGCGTGCCCAGCCAGGTGGCCTATGGCCGGCAGGCGGCCCGCCGCGCAGGCTGCGCGCCCACGGGCCACGGCTTCCCCGTGCCCAACGAGTACGGCGAGGGGCCCGTGAACGTCGTCATGGAGGGCGGCTCGGCGACGCTCGAGGAGATGATCGCCACGACCCCGCGCGGCATCCTGGTCACGCGCCTCTGGTACATCCGCGAGGTGGATCCGTACCAGAAGATCATGACCGGCATGACCCGCGACGGCACCTTCCTCCTCGAGGACGGGCAGCTCGTGTGCGGGCTGAGGAACCTCCGTTTCAACCAGAGCCTGATCGAGATGCTTGCGAGCGTCGAGCAGCTCTCGCCGCCGGTGCGGGCCGCGGGCGAGGAATCCTTCGACATGGTGGTGCCGGCGCTGAAGGTGCGCGACTTCAACTTCACGGAAGTCACTCGCTTCTAACACAGGCAGGAATGCCTGTGCCACCGGTGGCACAGACTTTCCAGTCTGTGTTGGGCTTTCTCGGCAGCCTTCATTGCTACACTGGGTTTGGGAAGACAGCGTGCATGGCGATTCTGGCTACGACACCGGCCGCATTCTGAAGTGGTCGCTCGCCGCCACGGTGGCCTTTGTGCTCCTCGAACTGGCCGCCGGCATCCAGGCGCACAGCCTGGCGCTGCTCTCGGATGCCGGCCACAACTTCACCGACGCGCTGGCCCTGCTGCTGGCCCTCACCGCGGTGTACTTCGGGCGCAAACCGCCGGACCAGGTCAGGACCTACGGTTACCACCGCGCCGGGGTGCTGGCGGCGTTCGTCAACGCGCTGGCGCTGTTGATCCTGGCGGGCTACATTCTCTACGCGAGCTACCGCAGGTGGCTGGAGCCGCGCGCGGTGCGCGAGGGGACGATGCTGGTGGTGGCCTCCCTGGGGCTGGTGGTGAACGC
Organism: uncultured Solibacteraceae bacterium; assembly: GCA_964541065.1. Classification (GTDB taxonomy): domain Bacteria; phylum Acidobacteriota; class Terriglobia; order Bryobacterales; family Bryobacteraceae; genus VFZS01. Next base: position 5,424 of record CAZIRH010000290.1, on the reverse strand, counting down.
GGGCATCATGTGGGGACTGCGCCGCGAGCGCGGCCACGACATCAACATCCGCAGCGCCTGGGCGCACATGCTGGGCGATGCGCTGGGCTCAGTGGGCATCATGCTCGGGGCGATCCTCATCTCCTACACGGGCTGGCAGCGCATCGACCCGCTGCTGTCGGCGCTCATCGGCCTGTTGATCGTCTGGACGGCCTGGGACATCATCAGGGAGTCCCAGAACATCCTGCTGGAGGGCCTGCCGCGCGGGCTGAAGCTGGAAGAGGTGGTGGACGCCCTGCGCCGGATCGACGGCGTCCTCGACGTGCACGACCTGCACATCTGGAGCCTGGGTTCGAGCACGCATGCCCTGAGCTGCCACGTGCGGATCGACGATCTGCCGCCCTCGGCGAGCGACGCCATTCTACGGCGCCTGAATCAGGTGCTGGCCCAGCGCTTCGGCATTCGGCACACCACGGTGCAGTTCGAGCACGTCCACTGCGAGGGCCGCGCCTGCCGGTGAAGCCCGGGCTAGGGCGCCGCCGGGGGAGCGGACGGCAGGCCGGTATTGGCGGTTACGTGCGCCCGGTAGGCGTCCAGCACCTCTTTGGCCGGGCCGTATCCCACCGGCCGGCCGCCCTCCAGCCACAATGCCCGGTTGCAGAGCCGCTGGAGCACGTCCGGCTCGTGGGACACGCAAATCAGGATGGCGCCCCGGTGTTTCAGCTCGAAAATCTTCTCCATGCACTTGGTCCGGAAATTCCGATCACCGACCGCCAGCACTTCGTCGATCAGGAGGATCTCCGGGTCGGCGTGGATGGAGGTGGAGAAGGCCAGGCGCATGACCATGCCGGACGAGTAGGTTCGGAGCGGCTCGTCGATGAATCCGCCGATGCCGGAGAACTCGACGATCTTCTCGAACAGCTCGCGGGTACGGCGGCGCGAGAACCCCAGCACGGCCGCATTCACGCGCACGTTCTCAGCGCCGGTCAGATCGGCATGGAAGCCCGAGCCGAGTTCCAGCAGCGGTACTAGGCGGCCGGAGACGGAGACCTCGCCGGAATCCGGGGCGGCCAGCCCGGCCACCAGGCTCAACAGTGTGCTCTTGCCGGCGCCGTTGGGCCCCACCACTCCCAGGCTCTCGCCCTGTTCCAGCGTGAAGGACACCTCCTGGAGCGCATAGAACCTGTCCCCGCCGGCGCGCCGGGACCAGTCCTCCAGGAACTGCCGCGCCAGGCGCCGTCCGGCGTGGCGGCTGTACGTTTTCGAGACCTTCTGGAACTCGACGCGCGCCATGTCTTAGACGTAGTCCGCAAAGCGGCGCTTGAGGCGCCCGAATACCCACAAACCCAACGCCACGGCCGCCAGCGAGACCAGGGTCAGCTTGGCGAGCAGAGAAGCGGGCGGCGCCTTGGCCTCCAGCAGCACGTTGCGGCACGCCAGGGTGACCGCCGCGATGGGGTTCAGTTGGTAGGCCGTGTGATAGGCCGGCGGGATGACGGCGAAGGAGTAGAAGATCGGCACCATCCAGAACAGGAGCATGTTGGCGGATTCCACCACGTAGCGCACGTCGCGGAAGTAGATGTCCAGTGCCGAAGTAATCAACGAGAGGCCGCCGACGAACACCAGCTCCAGCCCCAGCACCACCGGCAGCCACAGCCAGTAGCGGTTCACGCCGTAGCCGGCCAGCAGGGTCAGCGTCACCAGCAGCGCGATCTGGATGAGGAAGTGCACGCCGTTGGCGAGCACGGTGGCGATCGGAATGATCTGGCGCGGCAGGCACACGCGCTTGACCAGGCTGGGGTTTTCCAGCAGCGAGCGCGTCCCGGTGGCCCAGGCCACCGAGAAGAAGCTGTAGGGCACCAGCCCGGTGAGCACGAACACATGAAAGTGCGGGATGGCGGTGCTGGCGAACACCTTGGTGAAGACGAAGGTGAGCACGCCCATCATCACCAGCGGGTTCAGCAAGCTCCAGAAGACGCCCAGCGACATGTTGCGGTAGCGGATCTTGAAGTCGCGCAGGACCAGTTCCGCCAGCAAGTAGGAGTAATCCCAACCGCGCATAGCCCAAGCGCTCTCTGGAACCGCACTAGTCTAGCACAGCGGCCCCGGCGCGGCCTGGCGGCTACAATTAGAGCTCGCCATGCTGCGCCGCGAGTTCGACCAGTTGGTGGAGAACGCCATCCGGGCCATCCCGGAGCGCTTCCGTCGGCGGCTGCACAACGTGGCCTTCGTGGTGGAGGCCGAGCCGCCGCACCCGGGCCTGCTGGGGCTCTACCAGGGCCGGCCGCTTCCGCACCGCAGCGTCAGCGACACGTTCGCCATGCCCGACCGCATCACCATCTACCAAGGCCCGCACGAGCGCCTGGCGTGCAACCGCGCGCACCTTCAGAAGCTGCTCGAGGACACCGTCTGGCACGAGGTGGCGCACTACTTCGGTATGGACGAGGGGCGCGTCCGCCGGGCGGAGCGGCGCCGCCGGGCCAGGGTCTCGCCACCATGAAGAACACGGCCATTCTGCTCATTGACTGCCCCGACCGCAAGGGCATTGTCGCCGGCGTCGCCGGTTTCCTGTACTCGCACGGCGCCAACATCCTTCATGCCGACCAGCACCAGGATAACCAGGCCGGGCTGTTCTTCATGCGCGTCGAATGGGCGCTCGACGATTTCCAGCTCGACGAAGCCGCGTTTCGCCGCGAGTTCCGGACCATCGTCGAACGTTTTGAGATGCGCTGGCGGCTGGAGTACTCCGCGCGGCAGCTCGCCGTGGCCGTGTTCGTCTCCCGCTACCAGCACTGTCTGGTGGACCTGCTCTACCGCCACCAGATCGGCGAGCTGCGGTGCCGCGTCCCGCTGATCATCAGCAACCATCCCGACGTGCGTCCGCTGGCCCACTACTACGGCATCCCCTTCCATCACATCCCTGTGGAGCGCGACCGCAAGGCGGAGGCGGAGGCCGCCGAGCTCCGGCTTTTGGAGGAGCACTCCATCGACCTGGTGGTGCTGGCGCGCTACATGCAGATCCTCTCGCCGGAGTTCGTGGCCCGCTACCCCGCCCGCATCATCAACGTCCACCACTCCTTCCTGCCGGCGTTCAGCGGCGCGCGGCCGCACCAGGCCGCCTTCGAGCGCGGGGTGAAGTTGCTCGGAGCCACCAGCCACTACGTCACGGAAGCCCTCGACGACGGTCCCATTATCGAGCAGGATGTGGCGCGGGTCTCCCACCGCTGCGAGCTTGAGGACTTCATCCAGTTGGGCCGCGACCTCGAACGAGTGGTCCTGGCGCGCGCGGTGCGCTGGCACCTCGAACACCGCATTCTCTGCTACGCCAACAAGACCGTCATCTTCGACTGAGCCGGCGCTAACTCAGCTCCGGCGGCACGTTGCCGTAGGACCAGGGCTCCTTGAAGGGCGGCGCCTTGAGCGGCTCCGGGAGGCGGCCCGGCTTCATTTGGCGCGCCAGCGCGAGGCCGGCTTCGACGATGCGGCGGCCGGCCGCCGGCTCCAGGTTGCTGTAGCTGGTGAGGCGCGTCTCGTAGCCGCCGCCCCCCGGCCCGAGGGCCTCCTCGGTGGGCACATATCCCACACAGCCGTTGGCCAGCTCGACGGGGAAGGTGAGCGGGAAGGGGCTTCCCCTCTTGAGATCGAGCCCCAACCGGCAGAAGAACTCCGCCGGGTTCGCCAGCAGCACGGCAGGTCCCACCTGGACGGCCTGCACCTCGACCTCAGCCACTGGTTCTCTCTTCAGGATCCAGTCCAGCAGGACGATCTCCTTGGCGAAGGTCCACGCGGTGGCGCCGGCTTCTTTCGGGTCTTTCTGGACCAGCTCGTAGCAGCGCTGGACCCGCTCCCGCCGCGGCACGCGGCGCTGGATGCGCAGCAGCGTCGAGCGCGCCTCAAGCGCGATGTCCGCGCCCGGGTGAACCGCGAACAGCACCTGGACCGCCTCGGCGCCCACGCGCCCGCCCACCAGTTGCGCCCACTGCTCGCTGCCGGGATTGGCATACGGGCTCAGGTTGTCCACCTGAGTGACGTCGCCGCAGGCTCCGGCCAGGAACACCACCACTACCTCGGGCCCCAGCGCACCCCGGATGGCCCTCTCGAGGTAATGGATCCAGTTGGCGGAGATGCCCCCTGGGCTCGTGGTCGCATGGCAGGCAAAGTTGACCACGCAGCCCACCAGCTTCCCCTGCGTGTCCCAGGCGCCGATGACGCCGACCTCGGGATCCACGGGTCCGGCGGGCGCGACGATGTCCGGGTTGCCTTTTCCGGGATGGGTCCACGTGAGACCGCTCTTCATCCGGAAGCGCCGGTTGAAGGCGACCTGGTCCTCGAGGCCCCGGCCGAAGCCGCAGCGCGCCGGGGCGCGGGCCGCATCGGCCTGGCACACTGCGGCCACGATCTGCTCGCGAACGCGCGCCAGATACCGCGCATCGGCGCAGGAGGAGTGCTCGTAGGCCAGCTTCTTCACCAACGGCGGCGCATCGTCGTACTCGCCCGGCTGCACCATCCCCGTGGGCCCCGAGGAATGCGAGTGCGAGGCGCCGATCAGCACGGCCTCGGGGGCGAGGCCGCACTGGTCACGGACTGCGTGGCGGACGGCGACCACCAGGTGGCGGGGCACGATGAGGGCATCGACGCCCACCAGGGCCACCCGTCTCGTTCCGTCATCGAACACGGCGGCACGCACCTTGCACGGGTCGTGCAGCTTCTTGTGGAAGACCTTGCCGTAGCCCCCGGGCTGCTCCATGCCGATGTCGGGGGTGATGTCGCGCTCGGCGAAGCCGGCGCGCAAGGACCCAGCCTGCGCGGCGACAGGAGCGCTTCTCGCAGCGGCGAGGGCGCCGCTGCTCAGGACGAATTGACGCCGGTTCACACCCCTATTCGTACCGCAAAGCTGCGACTACTTGCCGGGCGTCCGCGGGAACGCGCTGGTGTAGATCAGCTTGGCGAGGATCGCGTCCATGTCGGCGGTGTCGTGGGCGATGGCGGCGGCGATCTTCAAGGGCACTTCGGTGTGGTCGAAGTAGCCGGTGAACAGTAGTGCGCCCGGGCCTTCGGCCGAAAGCGGGAGCGACTCGAACGTGTGGTTGCCGGTGCGGAAGCCCACCGCCAAGCGGCGGCGTCCCTTGCCGGCGATTTCGCGGTTTTCGGGGTAGCCGTCGCCGTCGGCGTCAATGTAGTCGGGGAATCCCATGGCGCCGTAAGCGTCGATGTAGTTTTCCGCCGGGGGGCCGGTCTTGCCGCCGCCAGCGGAGCCGTACGGGATCAAGGCGCGCACATTGGCGTTGACGTCCTTGTAGATCCTGGTCGTGTGCGTACCGATGGGGGAGGTGACGGTCATGGTGAGACTGCTGGTGCGGTCGAAGTAGTCGGCGGCGGGGATATCGGCCAGGCCGATGATGACCAAGGGCTGGCCATGGTAGGCGGCGCCCATCATGCGGGTAT
>CAZIRH010000289.1:0-6399 GCA_964541065.1 uncultured Solibacteraceae bacterium | reverse complement strand
GCCATTCTGCTCTACCGCGTCACGGTGGAGACCGGCAAGTTCGAGATCGTCAAGGATTCGGTGGCCAGCCTGACGGAGGACCGGCGGCTGCAAGCGCTGCTGATCGCCTTCGCCTTCGGCGCCTTCATCGAGGGCGCGGCGGGCTTCGGCACGCCGGTGGCCGTGGCGGCGGCCATGCTGGCGGGACTGGGTTTTTCGCCGTTCTACTCGGCCGGGATTTGCCTGCTGGCGAACACGGCGCCGGTGGCCTTCGGCTCGATCGGCACGCCGGTGCTGACGCTGAACAAAGTCACGACGCTGCCGCTGGGCGCGCTGAGCGCGGCCGTGGGGCGCATCTGCGCGCCCATTTCGCTGCTGGTTCCCGCCTACCTGGTGGTGGTGATGGCCGGGTTCAAGGGTCTCCGCAAGGTGCTGCCCGGCGTGATGGTGTGCGGCGTCTCGTTCGCGGCCACGCAGTTCCTGGTGTCCAACCTGCTGGGACCGGAGCTGACCGACATCCTGAGCTCGCTGGCGGCCATGGGGTCGCTGGTCGCGCTGCTGCGCGTGTGGAGGCCGAAGGACCGGTTCGTGCTGGAAGGCAACCACGCCGCCCAAATCGCGCCGAAGCGCCACTCCGCCGGCGAACTGCTGGTGGCCTGGGGACCGTACGCGCTACTGGTGATCTTCGTGCTGACCTGGGGGCTGTTCAAGCCGCAGTTGGGCAGGACCACCATCTCGTTCGCCTGGCCGGGCCTCGACGGGCGGGTGATGCAGATACCGCCGGTGGTGCGCGCGGCGGCGCCCTACCGAGCGGTATACGATTTCGCGTGGCTGGCCGCACCCGGCACCGCCTGCCTGTTCGCCGCGCTGCTCTCCGCCCGGTGGCTGCGCATGTCGCTCGGGGAGTTCGGGCGCGTGTTCCTCAAGACCGTCAGGCAACTGCTGCTGCCCGAGCTGACCATCGCCGCGGTGCTGGCCCTGGCCTTCCTGATGAACTACTGCGGGGCCACCGCCACGCTGGGACTGGCCTTCGCGGCCACCGGCGCGCTGTTCCCCTTCTTCAGCTCGCTGCTGGGCTGGCTGGGCGTTTTCCTGACGGGCTCGGACACCTCCTCCAACGCGCTGTTCGGCAACCTGCAAAGGGTCACGGCCGGGCGGCTGGACCTGAGCCCCGTGCTGATGGCGGCGTCGAACTCGAGCGGCGGCGTGATGGGCAAGATGATCAGCCTGCAAAGCATCGCCGTGGCGGCCGCGGCCACCGGCATGCCGCGCGAGGAGGAGGCCCGGCTGTTCCGCTTCACCCTCAAGCACAGCATCATCCTGGCCTCGGCCATCGGGTTGGTGACGGTCTTCTATGCGTATGTGGCGCCGCAGTGGGTGCCGTAGTGGGCCTGTCTCGCAGGTTCATTGACAATCGGGACCCGACAGGCTGAAGGCCTGTCCTACGCCGGGGCCAACAAATAATTCCGCGCCGTCTCGCGGAAGGACTCCACCTGCGCGGTCTCCCACACCTCGTCGCAGTCGAGTTCCCGCGCCAACAGAGCAGCGGCGCGGGGCGCCATCTCGAGGGCCGCCCTGGCGTTCAGGAACAAAGCCCGCGTGCGCCGCGCCAGCACGTCCTCCAGAGTTCGCGCCATCTCATGGCGCGCCGCCCAGATGACCTCCGCGCCGGTATAAGGAAGCGCGGCGTGAAGCGGCTCAGCCAGCGAACCTTCGCTCTCTTCCAGTTCCCGCACCGCCGGCGCGTCCGCCCCATACAACCCCAGGTGCCCGAACTTCTCGCAGGCCTGATGGAACCCGTGGATGTTGAGATGCGCGGTGACGCAAGGCTTCTCCGGCAGCCGCGCCAGCGTGGCGGCCTGGTTCACGCAGTCTTCCGCCATGTGGCGATAGGTGGTCCACTTCCCTCCGGTGACGGTGACCATGCCGGAGTTCTCGATGCGAATGACATGGCTCCGTGACAGGGCCGCGGTGTTCGCGAACTCGACGGACCGCACCAGCGGCCGGATACCCGCGAACACGCTGAGGACGTCGCCGCGCACCGGCTTCTTGGCCAAATAGAGCGACGCCGTCTGGAGCAGGAACTCGACTTCCTGTTCCAGGGCCACCGGTTCGAGCGTGGCCTCCGGAACCGGCGTATCGGTAGTGCCGACCAGCGTGTGGCCGTGCCAGGGTATGGCAAACATCACGCGGCCGTCGCTGGTGTGCGGAACCATGATGGCGCTGTCGCCCGCCAGGAAGGAGTGATCGAACACCAAATGGATTCCCTGGCTGGCCGCCACCATCGGCTGGACCGCAGGGTCGGCCTGGCGCCGCAACTCGTCGGCGAAAGGGCCGGTGGCGTTGACGACCACCCTCGCCCGGGCTTCGAATTCCTCCCCGGTCTCGACGTCGCGGAAACGGACGCCGTCCACGAAGCCCTCGCCGTCTTTCGTCAACCCGGCGACCTGGGCATAGTTAAGCAGCGTGGCGCCCTGCTCGGAAGCGGTCGCCGCCAGGTTGATGAGCAGCCGCGAGTCGTCGAACTGGCCGTCGAAGTAGATCACCCCGCCCCGCAGCCCCTCGGTGTTGATGGTAGGCAGTTGCTCCAGGGTTTCTTCCCGGGAGAGGATGCGCGAAGCTCCGAAGCCGTACTTGCCGGCCAGCAGGTTGTACAGCTTGAGGCCGATTCCGTAAAAGGGCGCTTCCCACCACTCGTAGTTGGGCACCACGAAGCCCAGGTTGCGGACCAGGTGCGGCGCGTTCTGGAGCAGCAGGCCGCGCTCTTTCAGGGCCTCCATAACCAGCGACACGTTGCCTTGCTCGAGGTAGCGCACGCCGCCGTGGACGAGCTTGGTGCTGCGGCTGGAGGTCCCTTTGCCGAAGTCGCTCTGCTCGAGCAGGAGCACGTCGTATCCGCGGGTGGTGCCGTCGATCGCCACACCCACACCCGTGGCTCCCCCGCCCACGACGATCATGTCCCACCGCCCCGCGTGAGCACGGAGGCGGCGGTGCATCTCGGATCGATTCATAGCGTCTGCGCGCCACACGCTCCTTGGCGGGACATCCTCGGTCCGCCCGCGAGCGAGCCGCTAAAACGTCAGCTTCAGGGCCGACCGCAGTTTCCGTTGCCGTCAGCGGTGCCTGTGGCTTCCATGCCCGCGTCCTGGTTGGCCAGGAGTCCCAGTGGCGCTTCCGGACCGGCATCCAGTATACCCCCGCCGCCAGGTGATACGATCGGAGGAGTGAGAGGGCCGGTTTTCCTGCTATGCGCGGGCTGGCTGGGCGTGGCGACCGCGCAGGAACCCTTCAACAATGGCGCGCTGAGCGGCAAGTACCACTTTGTCCAACTGCTGGTGAGCGCCCCCTCCGGCGAAACCCGCACGCTGGCCGGCGCGCTCACCTTCGACGGCAAAGGCGCCTTTGCCTATCCTGGCGGACAGGGCGTCTGCTCGGTGGGCGGAGCGGGGGAGGTGGCGCTCACCAGCCCGATCCGCAACGTCGAGTACCTGAGCGCGTACTTGAGCGCGGACCGGGATGTGCTGATCGGCGCCAGCACCTTCACCGCGGGCACGACCTACGACCTGTTCGTGGCAGTGCGGGCCCCGGCGACGAACGTGAGCAACGCGCTGCTCCGCGGCGCCTATGCCGGCGCGTGGCTGGAGTTGGCGCCCCCGGTGATGAAATCGGGCCTGGTGTCGCTGACGGCCTCGGGCGACGGTCGCTTCACCAGCGCGACGACCGTCGGCCATGCCTCCGATGCCGGCGGCCGCACCCTCCCCCAGGTTCTCGCCGGCGCTTCATATAGCCTGGGGCCGAACGGCGCCGGCACGGCCGCCCTGGACGGCGAGCGGCAGATCCTGGTCTCCGAAGGGGGCACGTACCTGCTCACGGCCCTGGCCGGGCGGGGCGTCTCGGTGGCTGCCAAGACCACGGGGGCGGGCGCAGCCTTCGAGGGGCGCTACTGGATAGCCGAGCTGACCGTGGACGGCCCCAACTGGAGCGCCGCCTCGGGCTCGCTGCGCGCGCTGGCCGGCGGGCGCGCCGTGCTGGCCGAACGTGTCCGCATGGACAGCCGCCTGGTGGACTACGCCGGCCTCAATTCCTACGCGGTGAACCCTGACGGGACGGGCGCGCTAGCCCCGCGCCTGTCGCCCAAGCTGGTCAACATGGCCCTGGGCGCGCCGGCCGGCGGCCGCGCGGGAGCCTTCCTGGGCGCGCAGATCGGCCCGCCGGAGGCCAGCACCGGGCAGTACGGGATCTTCGTGGGCGTGCGCGCGCCGGCCTTTCAAGGCGCGGGCGTGTTCCTGGATCCCGCCGGTGTGGTTAACGGCGCCTCCTTCGCCGGACTGCCGCATCCGGTGTCGCCCGGAGCGGCGGTGTCGCTGTTCGGTTCGGGTCTGGCCTCACGCGAGGCGCGCGCGGCGAGTTTCCCGCTGCCCACCCAGCTTGACGACGTGACGGTGGCAGTCAACGGCACGCCGGCGCCGCTCTATTTCGTGTCGCCCGCGCAGGCCGGCATTCAACTGCCCTACGGGTTGAAGGGCAACTGGGTGACGGTGCGGGTGAACAACAGCCGGGGCGCTTCCAGTGAGGTTATGGCGCCGCTGGCGGCGACCAGCCCGGGGGTGTTTTTCTACGGGGACTACCGCGGCGTCGTGCTGCACGCCGACTACACGTTGGTCAGCACCGACAAGCCGGCCAAGCCCGGCGAGACCGTCATGATCTGGCTGACGGGGCTGGGAGAGTTGCGCCCTGCGGTGGCCAGTGGCGCCGCCAACCCCGTGGCGCCGCTGGCCTGGGCCGTGGATGCGCCCATCAGCGTGCTGTTCGGCGGCGAGGCGGCCGTGCGCGTGGACTACACTGGCGGCGCGCCGGGCTTTCCGGGCCTCAATCAGATCAACGCCACCATCCCGCTCAGCGTACCGGTGGGGCCGAACGTGCCCGTGGCCATCGCCACCAGCGGCGCCTACACGGACTTGGTGGAGATTCCCATCAGCAGGTGAACGAGGTCGCCATGTTCTCTCGGAGGGATGTTCTGCGTGCCCTGGGGGCGGTTCCCGCCTGCCTGGCACGGCACGGGATCGGCGCTACGGATTTGCCGTACCGCCGGCTGGGGAAGACCGGGCGGTGGGTGGTGCCGTACGGGCTGGGCGGGCAAGCTTCGCTGGAGCGAAGTGGCGCGACCATGGACCGCCCGGACATCATCGTGCGGGCCGTCGAGCTGGGCGTGAACTACCTGGACACGGCCAACGCCTACGGTCCCAGCCAGACGTACTACGGCGAGGCCTTCAGCCGTCTGCGCCTCAAGCCCGACGATCCCAACCACAACGCCGCCTTGCGCGAGCGGCTGTACATCGCCAGCAAGACCGGCCAGCGCTATGCTTTGAACCGCGCCCAGCCCAGCGCGGCCACGGCCATCAGCGACCTGAGGAACACCCTCACGCAGGTGTTCGGCGACGGCAAGGGCTACATCCCCGAGGGGGCGTATCTTGACGCTTTTCAGTGCCACAACCTGGGCAGCCTCCAGCAGGTGGACCAGATCTGGGAGAATTTCTCGAACCGCGGCGACCGCTCGGTGACGCGCCTGGGCGCGCTGGCCGGGCTGCTGGACTACCGCGACGGGACCAACGTCACAGGTCTCAACCCTGAGCATCGCCGCTGGATCCGGCACCTCGGCGTCACCGGGCACAACTCCCCGGTGATGACCCCCTGCCTCCAGCGCGACACCGAGAACATCCTGGACACGCTGCTCATCTGGCTCAACGCCAACGACCGCCAGTACCTGCCGAACCAGAACAACGTCATCCCCGTGGCCATGGCGCGGGACATGGGAGTCATCGCCATGAAGCTGTTCGCCCAGGGTGGCATCTACACCGACCCCCGGCAGGTCATGATCTACACGGTCGGCGTGGCGGGCGGGATCCCCTCGGCGGACCTGATCCGTTACCCGCTGTCGATAACGGGCGTGACGGTGGGCATCGTGGGCATCGGCCAGATCGACCGGGCCAACCCGGCGAGCGACCAGTTGGTGGCCAACCTGACGGCCGGCGTTCAGGATGCGGCCTCGCCCGGCGAACTCCGCCGCATCGAGGCCGACCTGGCCGCCCTGCACGGCACGGACACCAACTACTCCCAGGATCGCGGGCGTGGGGCGGTGCAACCCACCCAGGTGAGGGTGGAGCGCGACGGCGACCAGGTCGTTGTCAAGTGGAATGCGGCCGTGGCGGGTGCCGAGCCTATCCGCTCGTACCAGATCTGGGACGGCGACCGGCTGGTGGCCGTGCTGCCCTTCCGGGCGCAGACGACGCTGGAGCCGTTGAGCGCCGCGCTGCCGGGCTCGATGATCGTCTCGGGCGGGGTGCGGGTGCTGGCCTCGGAGCTCTGACCCTTCCCGCCGCGGCGGCGGGCGGGGTGAGGCAAATGGCCCAGTGTAATGCG
>CAZIRH010000288.1:0-6476 GCA_964541065.1 uncultured Solibacteraceae bacterium | reverse complement strand
GGGGTAGTCTGTGAGACTGATCGTCGCGATTACGGGCGCCAGCGGATCGGTCTATGGGGTCCGTCTGCTGGAGAGATTACACCGCGCGTGCGGTGTGGAAGTCCACTTGGTTGTCAGCCGCGCCGGCGAGCAGGTCCTGCGGCGCGAAACCGCCAAAACCATCGACGAAATCCAGGGGTTGGCGCATTGCGTCTACGATGTCGAGGACCTCGAGGCGCCCCTGGCCAGCGGGTCATTCCCCACGGGTGGTATGGTGGTGGCGCCTTGCTCGGTCCGAACCATGTCGGCCATCGCGGCGGGCCTGACTTCCAACCTGCTGCTGCGCGCCGCCGACGTCACCCTGAAGGAGCGACGCAGGCTGATCCTGATGGTCCGCGAGAGCCCGCTGCATCTGGGCCACCTGCGGACCATGGCGGCCTTGACCGAGATGGGGGCTATTATCGCGCCTCCGATCCCCGCCTTCTACACCGATCCGAAGAGCATCCTGGACTTGGTGGACCACAGCCTCGACCGCGTTCTGGATCTTCTCGGCCTGCCCCCCGGGGATGCCAGGCGGTGGACAGGGGCTGGGCCTGCCCCCACCGGGGCCGGAGAGACAACATGAGAAAACGCACCCAACTGGTTGCCTTCCAGGGAGAAAAGGGGGCCTTCAGCCAGGAGGCCATTAGCCGGCTCCTGGGAAGCCGCGTGGAAGTCCTTCCCTGTCAAAGGTTTGAAGAAGTCTTCCTCGAACTCAAGCGGAAGGCCGCCGACGCGGCAGTCATCCCCATCGAGAACACGCTGGCCGGCTCGGTCCATGAGAACTACGACCACCTGCTCAACTTCAACCTTCCGATTGTCGGGGAGACCAGCGTCCGGATCAGCCACGTCCTGATCGCCCTGCCCGGCGTGGCCTTCCGTGACGTCCGCCAGGTCTACTCCCACCCGGTGGCGCTGAGCCAGTGCCTGCGGTTTTTCGCGCGCAACCCGCGCCTGGAAAGGGTTCCCTTCTATGACACCGCGGGCAGCGTGAAGATGCTGGTGGAGGAAGGCCGGAGCGATGCCGCAGCCATCGCCTCGGCTCTAGCGGCCGAAATCTACGGCGCCCATATCTTGCGAAGAGGCCTCGAAGACGACCGGCGGAACTTCACCCGCTTCTTCCTCCTGCGCCGTCCGGACGCCGTCGCTCGCGCTCCACGCCGGGCCGCCTCCGGCAAGCAGTGGAAGACCTCGCTGGTCTTCTCGACGCGCAACGTCCCGGGCGCGCTGTTCCGAGCGCTGAGCGCCTTGGCGCTGCGGGACATCAATTTGACGAAGATCGAATCCCGTCCCCTGCGCGGCAAGCCTTGGGAGTACATATTCTACGTGGACTTCCTGGGCCGACTCGATGAGCCGAGGGTCCGCAACGCACTCGGGCATCTGGGCGAACTGGCGGACTTCCTCCGTGTGTTGGGTTCCTACCCGCTGGGCGCTTGAGAGCGGCCTCAGACCCCCCGCCGGTTCCCCCAGAGCGCAATGTGCAGCCGGGGGCTGAACCGGAAGCCCTCTTGCTTGCAGATCTCGACCAACCAGCGGCTTCTGCGGCGCAGCACCGCACCGCGCGTACCCTCGGGCATCAGGATGACCCTGGCCTGATCGGCGGCCAGGGTCTCCATCAGCGCTCGGATCTCCGGCAGGTCTGCGGGGCCAACCACAACAAACTTCAGTTGATAGTCATACGCGCCCATCAGCCGCCGCAGCACCTCGGGCTGGATGCGGAACCGCTCATGCCGTGCCCGCCAATGGCGGGGCTCGCCGGGAGTCGAGTTGGCCAGCTTCGGGCTGATACTCATCAGGTCGCAGGCCACCGGCAGCCAGACCGTACCAGCCGTCTCGACGGTGATATGCCAGCCCCTGCGGCGCAGTTCCTCGGTCAGTTGTACCAGGCCCGGGAAGATCATCGGCTCGCCGCCCGTGATGACCACGTGCCTGGCCCGGAACTGGCTGATTTCGCTTAGGATAGCCTCCAACCTCAGATTGCACCCCTCGGGCCGCCACGAGGCGTAGGGCGTGTCGCACCAGATGCACCGCAGGTTGCAGCCGCTCAGGCGGACGAACACCGAGGGCGTCCCCACCAGGGCGCCCTCGCCCTGCACCGAGTAGAAGATCTCGGAAACCTTCATTTCGAGTACTCAAGCGGATCCTCGAGACCCGCTTCCCGGAATCCCTTCAGGCGCAGCAGGCAGGCATCGCACGCGCCGCAGGGCTTCCCGGCGGGGTCCGGGTCGTAGCAGGTCCACGTCAGACGGAAGTCCAGGCCCAGGCCCTGGGCGAGCCTGATGATGCCCGCTTTCGACAGGTTGATCAGCGGGGTGTGGACCTTCACCCGCATCTTGCCTTCGACGCCGGCCCTGGTCGCCAGCTCTGCCAGTTGCTCGAAGGCGCGGATGTACTCGGGCCGGCAGTCCGGGTACCCGGAGTAGTCTAACGCGTTGACCCCAATGAAGATATCCTCAGCCTCGAGGGTTTCCGCCCAAGCCAGGGCGCACGCCAGGAACACTGTGTTGCGGGCCGGTACATATGTCACCGGAATGCCCTGCCCGATCTCGGCCGCGTTGTGACCCTTCGGCACCGCCGATTCGCTGGTCAGGGCGGAGCCCCCGATTGCCCGGAGGTCCACCCGGATCACCAGGTGACGGGCAACGCCCAGGGCCTGCGCCACGCGCCCGGCTGCCTCCAGTTCAGCCCGGTGCCGCTGTCCATAGTCGATCGTCAGGGCGTAGCAGTCGAACCCTTCCCGGCGCGCCACCGCCAGGCAGGTGGACGAATCCAGGCCGCCGCTCAGCAGGCACACGGCTCGCCTCCGGGCGCTCACCGGGGCAACCTCAGGGCCAGCAGGAAGCCTAGCAAGGGACAGGCCACCAGTGCCGCCAGCGCATGGTGCAGCGAAAACGCGTCGGCCAAACGCCCGGTCAGCGGAATGAACAGCAGGCCGGCCATGCCCCAGGCAAACCCCATCATCAAGGCCGAGACCGTTCCCGCCTGCCTCGGCGCCAGTTCCTGGGCCATGACCACGTTGACGGGAATAGTGAACAGCAGAACCAGCCCTCCCACCAGCAGACCCAGCATCGACAGCCAGCCCTCCGCAAAGAAGAACAGCGCCAGGAAAGGCACACACCCGATCATGGACACCAGGATCACCAGGCGGCCGCCCAGGCGGTCCGCCAGATGCCCACCCAGAAAGCCCCCCAGCGCCCCGCAGGCCAAGTACAGGGAGAGCGTATAGCTGGCTGAGGCAACCGAATACCCGCGCTCCAGGTGGAGGTAGAGCGGAATGAACTGGGCAAAGGTGACTTGCACGATCGACCGGATGAACACCAGTAAGTACAGGATGAGCATCGGCTTCCAGACCCCGCGCAAGGCTCGCCAGTCGGTCCTGGCATGCGGCGTGGTCTCGCCATCGGGAGCCCCCGGCAGCAGGCACAGCAGCAGGGCCGAGGCCAGCAACCCGGGCACGGCCGCCCAGTAGGCGTTGCCCAACCCGAACAATCCGGTGACTACCGAGAAGTAGGTAGGGCCAAGCGCGTAGCCCAGGGTGCCGCTACTGATGAAAACCGCCATCACCCCGCCCCGCCGCTCGCGCACGCCCAGGGCCGCCCGGGCAGATGCCTGGGGGTGGAACGCTGCCACGCCTGCTCCGCCCAGGCAGACCATCGCCACCAGCCAGCCGTAGCCTCGCGCCAGCCCCAGGGCCGATATGAACAACCCAGCCACCGCGGGCCCGAGAGCGGCAAACAGCCTCGTGCGAAAGCGGTCCGAGAGATAACCATACGCAGGCTGCATGACCGAGGAGGAAGTCACCAGCACACCCCCGAGGATGCCGGCATCGGCCAGGCTGAGGTGGAACCGCCGCACCAGCAGCGGCTGCAAAGCGCCCAGGGCGCCCGAATACAGATCGACGAAGAAATGCCCACACGCGAGCAGCGCCAGCGATACGCCGATTCCGCCCGCGGCCGCTCTGGCCGGTACGACGGGCTCGACAGCGGTGGACTTGGGGAGCATGGCGCGGGCTTTCTGGTATTATATGACGCCGGGGGCGCCGGCTTCGCCCCAGGGCCGGCGCACGAAACCCGGTCATGAGTCTGGGGTTATGAAGACTATGCGGCACCGATTGTGGCTGGCGCTGCCGGCGGCAGCGGCATGGGCCCTGGCACAAGCTCCCACCGCACCCGTGGTGAGTCCACGTGGAGTAATCAACGCCTTCACGCTGCAACCGGCGCCGTCGCAGGCCACGCCCGGCGGCATCATCCATATCAACGGCCTCAACCTCGGGCCCCCCGGAGGTGTGAAAGCCACCGGGACACCATTGCCGACGCAGCTCGGCGACCCGCCGATCGAGGTGTTGATCGACGGCCAGGCTGCCCCACTGTTGTCGGCCCGCCCGGAGCGCATCGTGGCCCAGGTGCCCTGGGAGGCCGTTCCAGGGCTGGCCCAGGTGGTGGTGCGGCGAGGAGGAGTCGAAAGTAAGCCTGCCCGCGTGTCGATCATCGCGCTGGCGCCCTCCGTGCGCACGGCCGGCGGCCAAGGCTATGGCGAGGCAGCCGGCAAGCTCAGCGGGCAGATGCTGACCATCGCGGCCTTCGGCCTGGGTCCGACTCAACCGCGGGTCGAAAGCGGAGCGGCCGGACCCGAGGATCCGCCCGCCAGGCCCCGGGCCGCCCTCGAGGCTTACATCGGCGGCCTGCCCGCGAAGACCGCCGCAGTGCTCTCCACAGAGCGTGTGGGTGAATTCGACATCCGGATCGAGGTGCCTGCGGGCGCGCAGCCGGGCGATTTGATCACGCTCACGGCTGGAACGGCCGCCACTGGCATTCGCGTCGCCAACCGCACCACTTTTCAGAAGCTCGCCGCCGCCGAGATCGAGTTCGTGCCCTCTCCGGAAGGGGCGCCGCAATTCAACAGCCTGGTCACCTCGGACCTGAGGGGCAACTTCCTCATTGCCAGCGCCGGGCGCGACGACAGCGGCTGCTACGCGAGTTACCTGTTCGACGTGGCCGGCAAGAAGGCCACCAAGATCGAAAGCTGTCTGACAGCCGCCCAGCGGAACGCCGCCTCGCCGGTGGTGGCCGCCAGCGATGGCTCGGCGCTGGCCGCGCTGATCGGCCCACCGCAAGGCGAACCTCCCGGCGGCATCAGTTCAAAGGTGCGGATCTTCAACCCGCTCCGCGAGCCCATCGCCGTGGAACTCGAGGCTCCGGCCTCACAGCTCGTAGCGGGCGCTGGCGGTGACTTCGAAGTGACGCTACCGGGCACTCCTCCCCGCCGCCTCATCATCGACTCCCAGACGGGCGAAACCCGGCTTGCCGGCGCCGCGGCAGGCGGCGGGACGGTTGCCGCCAACGTCCCCGGCACGGCAGCCTTCAAGCTCGACCTCGGCGACGGCCTCACGCACGTGCTGGCCGCCCTGGGCCTGCCTCAGAATCAGTTCGTCGTGCTTGTCGGCGATGACCCCGACCAGCCCAAGAGGGCCATGATCGCCCTGTTGAACGCCAGAGGCGAAGTCCTGGGCGCCAGGGACTTCCCCGAGGGCTGGCTGCCGCTGGTGGCGCCCCGGCCGCCTGAGAGGGCTGGTGTCCAGGCGGCAGCCCTGCTGCGGCGCGTGAGCGTCAACCTCGACCCGGAGAGGGGCGTTTTCTACGTCCTGGTCCGGAACTCGGACAACTCCAGGCACGCCTTGGCAGCCTTTTCGCTCCAGGAGGGACCGCCCAAGCTGATCGACCTGCCGGAGAACTGGTTCGTCGCAGCCTGCTCGTCGGCCATTCCGTTGTACAACCTGGAGCTGTCGCGCAAGCTGGCCTTCCTGGGCACTCACGTGGCCGAATCCGAGCTCAAAGACCCCTGCCCGGGTGTGGGCTTTCTGCTGCTGGATCTGGAAGCGCAGACCGTGAGCGCTATCACCCTCCCCGGCCAGGGACAGTTCGATGCCGACGGCGCCGCCTCCGGGGATGTCAACGACTTCATCTACGGCAGCAACACCGACCCAGACCGCCGCAACACGGCAGACACCCTGTTCGTTCTCGACAGCGTCACTGCCTCCGCCTTCCGCATGGACCTGCCACCGGGCATCACCACCTTCGCCGCGCTCAGACCCGTCCCGGCGATCAACGCGCTGGTTGCCGTGGCTATGAACACCACTCAGGGCGACGCGGGGCTGGTGCTCTTCGATCTGGATGGCGCCCAAGCCAGGGTCTTTCCCGTCCCCGAGGGATTCACGGTGGTGAACCTGATGGACGTCTTCGCCACCACGCGCAAGCTGCTGGCGCGGGGCAACAGGTCGGGCGGGGCGGGCTTCCAGTACCTGATCTATGATCTGCTCAGCGGGGACCTGCTGATGCCGCCCTACCCCGAAGGGGTGGCTTCGGTGGGCGGGCCGCCGCCCAGGGCCGCGCAGGCGCCCGGCGGGGGAGGTCAACAGCCTCCGCAGCCCCCCGGCGGGACCCCGGGCGGGACGCCCGCGC
>CAZIRH010000287.1:0-6479 GCA_964541065.1 uncultured Solibacteraceae bacterium | reverse complement strand
CATCCAACAGAAATGTAACAACTTCCCTGTTGCCTGTCAACAGGAATCGGCGGGCGGCGTTTTCTGGCGTGGTTTGGCGCGCCTTGGCGGCGTATGGTGGCATGTGCGGGGACGGAGCCGGCCGCTTGGAGCGGCTCTTCGCTCACGCCCCTCCCATCCCGGCCTCCCGGAAGAGGCCGAGTTCGGAGAGCGCCGGGGAAGCCGCTGATTGCGTGATCCGGAGGCGGACGCGATTCGCCGTCACGTCCTCCTTCGCGCGCAGAATGCGGCAGGCTCCGACGCTGGTGCCTTGGGCAAACGTCCTCCATACCCCATCTACCCACCGGTCCAGGGAGAACTCCTCGATCCGCTGGCCGAGGCGGATGTTCTCCCGCAACCGGATGACATTGAAGGTCGCTGGGCGTTCCAGATCGAGCACGACCTCGGCTGCGGTCACAGCATCGTCGGTGCTCCAATAGGTGTACCGCTCCCCGTCCAGCAGATTGAGCGGGCTGAACATCCGGCTGCCGCCCCGCACATTGGAAGCGGCTGCCTTCGCCCCAGCCGCCAGATTGTGCCGAAAGGTGGCGCTCACCAGCTCGCCGAACCGTCTCAACGATCTCACGTCATGCTCGTCGAGCAGCCCGCGGCGGTCGGGCGGCACATTGAGCAGGAGGCTGGCCCCGCGCCCCACGGAACGGTAGTAGAGATCGAGAAGCTGAGCCGGAGTCTTCACTTTGGGATTCTCTCGCTCGTGCCAGAACCAGCCCGGGCGAATCGAGACATCGCACTCCGCCGGCAGCCACTTTGATCCCTTCCGATGCCCCTCCGGGGCTTCCTGATAACGCGTGAAGCCCGGCGCCTGCGGCCCGCCATCCTCGCCCACAGGGTCGTAGGTGGCCCACGAAGTCTCGGCCGCGTAGCCCTTCTCGTTGCCCACCCAGCGGATGTCCGGACCGACATCGCTGAAGATGACGGCCTCCGGTTGGAGCCGGCGCACCAGTTCCCATGTCCTGGGCCACTCGTAGTAAGTTCGCTTGTCAATGAGGCGCTTCTCTCGCGCCCCGCCGTAGTAGCCGTCGCCGCCGTTGGCGCCGTCGTGCCACACCTCAAAGACCGGCCCGTAGCCGGTCAGCAACTCGCGCAACTGCTCGCGATACATGGCCACGTACTCCGGCCTGCCATATTGCTGCGCGTTTCGATCCCAAGGCGAAAGATACACGCCGAAGCGCAGCCCCTGCCGGCGTGCCGCGGCCGACAGCTCTCTCACCACGTCCCCCTTGCCGCCCCGCCAGGGACTGTTCCGAATGCAGTGTTCGGTCGTCCTGGTCGGCCACAGGCAGAAGCCGTCGTGGTGTTTGCACGTCAGGATGACGCCCCGCATGCCGCCCGCCTTCAGCGCACCCACAATCGCCTGGGCATCGAACGCCGCGGGGTTGAAGATTGCGGGAGCCTCGTCGCCGTAACCCCACTCTTTGTCGGTGAACGTGTTCACCGTGAAGTGCAGAAAGGCGTACACCTCCATTTCGTGCCACCTGAGCTGCCGCCTGGACGGAAGGGGGCCGTAGGGCGACGGGGGCGGGACGCGCGCGGCCCGCGCTGCGCTCGCCACAGCCGCGCCCGCGAGCAGACTGCGTCTCGTGAGTCCGTTCATGATTCCCTCATGCTGACACTACCACTGGCAAGGTTTGAGTGTACTGTCCCGGATTTCAGCGGTACAATGAGGCGTGGGCGCCATCGCCAACCCTGGCCGCGCAGCCGCTGGACCTCGAAAGGCCGTGGCGGGTGCCCGGAACCCTATGCTCCCGCAGCACTTGCACCCGCTGTTCTGGGATGTGAACCTGGAGAGCTTCGATCCCGAGTGGCATCCCGGCTACACCATCCTGCGCGTGCTGGAGTACGGGGACCAGCAGGCGGTGGCCTGGCTCAGGCAGACCTTCTCCGCGGCCCAGATACGGGAGGTCATCCGCGGTGAGCGCAGGCTTTCCCGCAAATCCGCGGGCTTCTGGGCGCTGGTGTACGGCATCCCGGCCAACGAGGTGACGGCACTAAGCTCGGGATAGTCCCATCGTGGTCCGGGAGGGGCGGAACTTGACGCACGAGACTGCGGTTCCCTGGCACGGCGAGGTCCTGAACGAAGCCATGCAGTCCACGCTGCGAAGCCTCCAGGAGCGTTGGATTCTCGCTCCCTTTTACATGGCCGGCGGTACCGGTCTGGCGCTTCGCATGGGTCACCGCCGTTCCCGCGACCTGGATTTCTTCCGCGCCGGCCCGCTCGATGAGCGAGCGCTCCTCGCCGAGGTTCAAACCCTGGACGTATTCTCCCTGACGGCGATAGCCCCCCATACGCTGCATGCGGTTATCCAGGACACCAAGGTGAGCTTCCTGGAATACTCCTACCCGCTGCTCTTCCCCGGGGATCGGTTCCTGGGCGTCGTCGTCGCGGACTCCCGCGACATCGCCTGCATGAAGCTCAGCGCCGTCGCCAGCCGGGGGACCAAGCGTGATTTCGTCGATGTGTGGGCTGCTGCGCAACAGTACGGCTTGCCACACCTGCTGGAGCTGTTCCAACAGAAATTCGCCCAGGCTGCGCATAACCTTGTGCATGTGCTGAAGTCCTTGACCTACTTTGAGGATGCCGATAAAGACCCCATGCCCGACATGCTGCTATCGCTGTCGTGGGACGGGGTGAAGGAGTTCTTCCTCAGCCAGTCGCCGCGGTTGCTGTGAGAGCGCAACGGAGGTGCAACAGCCGGGGGCGGGCTACAGTTCGCGGAAACTCACCAGCGTCACCCGAGCACTCTCCAGCGCCTGGCGCGTCTGGGGCGCGCACAGGGCTTCGAGTTCCTGCTCCCGGCTGGCTTTGAGGCGGGTGGGTGCGCCTTCCAGTTCCGGCCCGCAGCGGCCGGGGTGACACATGAACTCGGTAGTGCCCGGCCGCAGTCTCCGGATGAGGCGGAGCAGCGCGGCTGTGTCGAGCCGCCCGGTGAGGGTGAAACCGGCGAAATGATCCGTGGTCCGGCATCCACGCGGACGGAAGAGGAAGGGTTTGCGCACCCAGGGGATCGCGAATTCCTGGGCGATGCGGCAGACCGCCTCCAGCACCGGCGGCAGCAGGTGCGTGTGCTTGTGCGTGTCGAGATGCGTGGGCCGGAGGCCGGCGTCCAGAATGCGGCGCACCTGGCTGGCGAGTTCCTCGTAGAGCGGGATGCGCCGCCGCGCCAGGGCCCAGATCAGCGCCGCCACGCTGGAGGGCAGGCCGGGCCTGCCGATCAGAGTGAGGTGGCAACCCACGTCCAGGCCGGGATTCTGGCGGGCCAGCCGCACCGCGTCGTCGGAAGCCGCGCCGTTGGCCATGAGCGTAGTCGAGCGCACGATGCCGCGCTCAAAGGCCTCGAGAATCCCGGCGTTGACCTCGGAGGTGAAACCGAAGTCGTCGGCGTTGACCACCAGCCGCTTGCCGGCGCTCAAAACAACCCCAGCTTGATGCGCAGGAACTTCTTGGGATTGGCCCGGACGTCCTTGATAAAGGTGCGCAGCTCGGTGGTAGCGCCGCTCAGGGACTCGTAGAGCTGCGGGTTCACCACGAGCTGCCCCAAGGTGCCCTGGCCGCTGTTCACGCGCTCGACCATAGCGTCCAGCTTAGTGAGCAGATCCTGAATCTGGCGGTAAGCGGCCTCGTCCTTGAGTAGTTTTCCCACCGTCCCCTTGCCGGCGTTGATGTCCGCGGCCACCCGGCGGAACTCGCCGATGGCAGTGCGGGCTTCGTCATAGAGCGCCGGATCGCGCAGCAGCTTGCCCACTGTCCCCTGGCCCTGCTGGACGTCCGCAATCACGTTCTCCAGGCGCTGGACCGAGGCCACCATCCGGTCGTAGAGCGCCTGGTCGTGGAGCAGGCGTCCGAGGGTGCCCTGGCCGGCGGCCACCATCTTGGTCATCTTCTCGACCTCGGACACCGTGCCCACCAGCCGGTCGTAGAGCTCTTTCTCGGTCAAGAGCTTCCCGACGGTGCCTTTGCCCGCTTCCACCTGGGCCACGATGTTGTCGATGCGGCGCAAGGTGGCGTTGACGGAGTCCAGCGTGCTGTAGCCCTTGCGCACCAGATCCTCGAATTCCTCGACGTCGAGGCTGGGGAGCTCGCCGCCCGGTCTTACGGTGGCCTGGCTCTTGCCTTTCTTGATGTTGATGTATTTGGTGCCCAGGACGTTCTCGGCGGTGATGCTGGCCTGCGAATCCACGGGGATGGCCGCCAGCCTGTCCCGCTGCACGGACATGACCAGCCGCACCACCCGGTTAGGATCGGTAGAGCCCGATAGCTCCACCCGGTCGATCTTCCCGACGTAGATGCCGTTCAAGCGGACCGCGGCGCCCGTGGACAGGGCGGCGGAATCCGACAGATACGTGTACAGCGTGGCGCTCCGCGCAAAGATGTTCTTCTCTCCGGTGAGCAGAAAGATCAGCACCGCCAGAATGACCATGGCGGCGATCGCCATGACTCCTACTCTCAGTTGGGCCCATCTGACTCGTTTTGCCGAAGGCATGGTTACTCTTCGCGTCGCGCGAACCGTGCGATGTACGGGTCGGCGGAAGCCTCCAATTGCGCCTGGCTCCCTTCAAACACCAGGCGGCCGTCCTTGAGCACCAGGAAACGGGTGCGCCCGGCGCGGCCGCCCCCGTCGCCGGGGTCCAGGGCGCCCGTGGCGCCGTTGTAGCGGAAGTTGGCCAGCACGCTGCCATCCTGATACCGATGCGTCGCCAGGGCGGTGGTGGTGCCTTTCAGATCCCGTCCCTTGACGATCAGGGTCATGATCGTGTAGGCGGTGATGGGATCCAGCCCCGCCGTGGGCGAATCGTAGAGCACCAGGCGCGGCTCGGTGACCACCGCCCGCGCGATGCCCACCCGGCGCCGCATGCCCCCGGACAACTCGCTGGGCACCTTCTCCAGCGTGTGCTCGAGCTCCACAAAGCTGAGGGCTTCTTCGACCCGGCGGCGCATCTCCTCCAGCGGGCAACACAAGGACGGCTGGTTGGCCAGCGGGTAGCCCACGTTTTCCTCGATGGTGAGCGAATCGAAGAGACCCCCTTCCTGAAAGAGTACGCCGATGCGGCTGCGAATGTCGAACAGCTCCTTCTCACGGAGCCCTGTGATGTCCTGCCCGAAGAGGCAGACGCGGCCGGAATCCGGCTTCAGCAGTCCCAGGGCGGTCTTCAACAGCACGGTCTTGCCGCTGCCCGCCGCGCCCAGGATGATCGAGGTCTCCCCCGTGCGCATCTCGAAGGAGACATCGTCGAGCGCCTTAAGGTCTTCAAAGCGGACCGTGACGTGCTCGAAACTCAAGATTGAATCCTCGCGCTCCGGCATTTCGTCGCTAGACCGTCGTAAAAATCCTGGTCAGAAAGAACGTCAAGAAGAAAATCGCCACCGAGGAGGCTACCACAGCCTGCGTGGTGGCGCGGCCCACGCCCTGCGTGCCGCCGGTGGTCCTCAAGCCGTAGTAGCAGCCTACCAGTGCAATGGCGAAAGCGAAAATGAACGGCTTGACCAGCCCCTGGGCCACGTCCAGCCACTCCAGCGCCTGCCAGGCCCGGCTCCAGTATTCCGAGGCGGTCAGGTTCAGAAGGAAGTAGGCGATGAGAAACCCCCCGAAGATGCCCACGAAATCGGCGATGATGGTCAGCAGCGGCAGCACCACGCAGGTGGCGATCAGCCGGGGCGTGACCAGCTTCTGGACGGGGTCGGTGCCCAGGGCGCGCATGGCGTCGATCTGCTCGGTCACCTTCATCGAGCCTAGTTCGCTGGCCATGCCGGAAGCGTTGCGCCCGGCCACCAGCAGCGCGGTCAGCACCGGCCCCAGCTCGCGCACCAGGGTGATGGCCACCACGTTGCCCACCTGGCCCACCGCGCCGTACTGGCTGAGCGCCTTGGCCAACTGCATGGCCATGACCGCGCCGCTGAAGAAGCCTACCATGATGACAATCGGCAGGCTGCCCACGCCGATGATGTCCATCTGGAGGTAGATGTCGGAGCCGTAGTGGGGACGGCGGAAGACGTTGCCGATGGCGCGCCCGGCCAGCGCATAGAAGTCCTGAATCGCAAACACGGGCGACTTCAGCCATTCCAGCAAGCCGTCTGCTCCTCCGCATCTCGATGGTAACATACAGCTTGCGGGTCTACTGGAGATGAAAGGCCTGACCGACATTCCCGGCCTTCGCGTCGGACATGCTTCCGACTACGACGCCCTCACCGGCTGCACGGTGATCCTGTGCGAAAGCGGAGCGGTCGCCGGCGGCGACATTCGCGGCTCGGCCAGCGCCACCGAGGAGTTCCCGACGCTCGATCCCGGGCACATCACCTCGCGCGTGCACGCCGTGGTGCTGGCCGGCGGCAGCGCCTTCGGGCTCGAGGCCGCCTCGGGTGTCCGCCGCTACCTCGAGCAGAAGGGCGTGGGTTTCGACACCGGCGCCGCCAAGGTCCCCATCGTGCCTTGCGCCAGCCTCTT
>CAZIRH010000286.1:0-6518 GCA_964541065.1 uncultured Solibacteraceae bacterium | reverse complement strand
GCTAAAGCGTGCGCCACGGGAGGGGCAATCCGTTTCCATTTTGCTTCACCGTGATGTCCCTGGATTTATGCGCGGCTGTATAGTGACCACCCGCGAGGTGGAAGTGGCGGTCTGATGCCGCGGCTGCCGGTTCTCAAGCCCAGGGAAGTCGTCCGGGGGTTGGAGAGACTGGGCTGGGAAGTGGCGCGGCAGCGCGGGAGCCACATCATCCTGACCAAGCCCGGACACTTGTCGAGTACCCGCTGGGCGCGGGCCGGGTCGTGTTGTTCGGCTTCCGGCCGCAGTACCGCGGGCCGAGCTACCAGGCGTTCAAGCTGCTGTTTAACGCGCTGGTGGGGAGGTAGGGAGCCGGCGGCTCAGCGCATGGCCGCCAGCCGCGGCGCGAGCGCCGGCATGATCTTGGCCACGCTTTCTTCGACGGTCTCCAGGTCGGTGCGGCACTCCACTTCGGGCGCGAGCGGCGGCTCGTAGGGATCGTCGATCCCCGTGAACCCGCGGATCTCCCCGGCCCGGGCTTTTTTGTACAGCCCCTTCAGGTCCCGCTGTTCGCACACCTCGACGGGGGCGTTCGCGTACACTTCAATGAAGCTGCCGATCTTCTGCCGCACCTCGTCCCGGATCGCGCGGTACGGCGAGATGGCCGCCGCCAGCACGATCACGCCATGCCGCGTGAGCAGCCCGGCCACGAACCCGATGCGGCGTATGTTCTCGTCGCGGTCCTCCTTGCTGAAGCCCAGGCCTTTGCAGACGTGCTGGCGCATCAGGTCCCCGTCCAGGACCTCGACGTCATGGCCGCGCGCGACCAGCTCTGCTTCCAGCGCCCGGGCCAGCGTGGTCTTACCGGACCCGCTCAGACCGGTGAACCAGACAGTTATGCCAGTGTTACTTTGCGGATGATTCATGTCTCTGACGGTGCAGGGAGGGGTCGATCTGCGCCAGCATGGCCGCGCGATTCAGCGGCTGATCGAGGAACGCCAGGATGCTGTCCAGCTCGGCCTGCGGTTCCTGGAGCAGCCGGAGGCAGTGGAGGTGACAGACGCGCACGTGCGGCTGCCTCTCCAGCCACGCCAGCACCTGCTTCAGGTGCGCCTCCAGCGCTGCGGCCATGGCCGTCGGCGGCAGGTCCGCCCCACGCGTTCCCAGCCGCCGGATCAACTCGCCTTGCGAGGCCACCACCTCGGCGAGTGGCCGGTGCATGAACAGCACCTGGTAGCTGCGGTCCCGCGGCAGGCTCATCAGCAAGGACGAGATGACCTTCACCACTTTGCCTTCGGCCTCCGCGATCCGCCCCGGCTCCTGCTGAAGACGCTTGACCGGCTCCCATTCGAAGTAGCCGCGCGGGTTGCCTTCGTCGGCCCCACGCTGCCCGTCGGTGAGGATCTCCATGCCGCCCGCGGCCAGCATCTGCATCACGAGCGAAGTGCCCGAGCGGGGCACGCCCGAGACCACCGTGATCACCGGCGCCTCCCTTGCCGGCGCTGCCGGATGAGTTCCTGGGCGCGGCGCCGGTGCTGGGCCGCCTTCTCGGCGTTGCCCCCCGGCATCCCTTCGATGGTGGCGATCCAACGGTGCGCGTTGAGCATGCCCGGCGCCATCGCCAGCGCCGTCTCGAAGGCCAGCACGGCCCGGCTGAGCTGGCGCAGGCGCGCCAGCGCCACACCCAGGCAGTAGTGCCCCAACGGCAGAAAATGCTGCAAGCCCACTGCCAGCAGCGCCTCCTCGGCGGCTTCCCGCGAGCGCCGCTGCCGCAGTCGCACCACCGCCATCCCCAGGTGCGCGTAGGCGCTGTCGCCGTCGATGTCCACCGCCCGCTCGAAGGCCCGCTCGGCGTCTTCCCAGCGTCGCATCCGCACGTAGGCGTTGCCGATCCGCAGGTGCAGACCGGGCAGCCGCGGGTTGGCCTCCTCGGCCCGCAGCAGGTGTTCCAGTGCGCCTTCCGTGTCATCTTCCTCGAACTTGATCACGCCCATCAGCAGGTCGCTACGCGGCTGGGCCTGCCCGCGCTCCATCAGCCCCGCCAGCACCGCCTTGGCCTCCTCGAGCTGGCCCAACTGCTTGTGGCACTCGGCCAGATGCTGCGCAAAACGGGCCTCCTCCGGGCGTTCCTCCACCAGCTCCTTCAGCAACGGCAGCGCTTCGACGGGCCGCCGCGAGTCCAAGTACACCCGCGCCAGGTTGTATTTCGTCTCCCGATTGGCCAGCGCCACCGCCCGGCTCTGGTCCTCCGTGGGCGCCTCAATGTAGCCCAGCGCCACGAACTGCTCGATCACCGCCTTGGCCGCCTCCGGGTCCATGCGCATCTCTGCCGGATGCATGCCGCACTCGCCGGGCTCCTGCTCCCAGCTTGGGATGCGCTCCACCGGGGGTGGCTCCTCGAAGGCTTGCACCAGCACCTTGCCGTCCATGTCCTCGCCCACCGGGAGGCCAAACAGGGTCAGGATAGTCGGCGTGATGTCCAGCAGCGTGGCCCCGTAGACCCGGTCGTCGCGCCGCACGTGCGGACCCGCCATGGCGAAGATCCCGTGCGGCCGGTGCCAGATCGCCGGACCCGCGGGCTCCCGCGGCATCCCCCGCGGCCGCAAGTGATCGGAGTGAAACCCGTGGTCGGATACCAGGATCACCGCCACCTCCGGCCCGGCCAGCGCCAGCAGCGTCTCCAGCATCATGTCGTGGAACCGGTAGGCGCCCGTCACCACGTCCTTGTAGATCTCGAAGAGATCCTCCGGCACGGGCTCCATCCGCGGCGGATGAAACTGCATGAAGGCGTGCGAGAAGTGATCGATGCCGTCGTAGAAGACGGCCAGGAAATCCCACTCCTGGTTCTGGAGGATCCAGGTGGCGGCGTTGTGCACCGAGCAGTTCTCGGCCAGCAGTTTGGCCACCACCGCCAGCCGCCGGTCCTTCTCCTGGTCCACCTTGGCGGCCAGCGGCACAAAGGGCAGTAGTTCCTGCGCCGTCATCTCCGCCGCGCTGACGCGCAGCTCCGCCAGCGTCTCGGCCAGCTCCGCGGGATGGATCGTCCCCGGCGGGACGGGCTGGGGCTGGTCCGGCCGCGCCGTGACTTGCGCGTACAGCGGCGAGATGCACACTCCGTTGATAGGCTCGGCCGGATGCCCGGCGTACCAGCTCACCACGTGCGTGCGGAATCCCCTCTGCGTGAGAATGTTCCACACCGCTTTCACTTTACGGGTGGTGCTCGATACCGGGCGTATCCACCCGCTGTGCGGGTCGGGTTCGGCGAAGCCCAGGATGCCGTGCTTATCCGCGCGCTTGCCGGTCGAGATCGAGTTCCACAACAGTGGGGAGAGGATGGGTTGCAGAGTAGCCAGATTGCCGATCACCCCGGAATCGACCACTCTTTCCAGGGCCGGCATCAGGCCCTGGTCCATCAAGGGATTGATCAGCTTCCAGTCGGCGCCGTCCCAGCCGATCAGCAGGACTTTCGGTGCGAGCCGTTGACCCATGCCCTCGTAGGATAAGACTCCCGTGTTGTCAGAGGCAAGTCCGGAGACTTACCCTACTCGAGCTTCTGCTTTCTGCGCCTCCAGGCCGCCAGGCCCAGTATGCCCCCCGCCAGCAGGCCCAGTGTCGAAGGCTCGGGAATCACACCGCCTTCGTCTCCGGCGTGGATCGATTGCCCGGTGACGCTCTCGTAAGCGTACCCGGTCAGGAGTGCCGTGTGCTGCATCTGGCCGTCCCGGCTCACGCTCAGCCGCGCCCAGCCGTAATGGGTGTTCCCGCCGATGTCAAACCTGAACGCCAGATAGCCGCTAGCGTTGTTCCAATAGCCCCAGCTACCAGACCCCCAGTCGCCCTGCTGGGCGCCCGCCATGTCTTGCACAGCGCCGCTGCGCCAGGTTCCCACGGGAGACACTGGCCCGATCACCGTGCTTGCCGGCAGTCTCAACGCCAGGTTGTGCGGTGCCCCCAACACGGACGCTGCGTTGCCCTGCACCGCCACTCCGCCCCGGTAGGACGTGAGCCAGTTGGAGTAGGACGGCCCATAGGTGACGTGCGATACGCCGTGATTGAACACATTGAGGAACCGCAGTTCCTCCCCGCCCACGCCGTCAATGTTGAGGTAGTAGGTCGCGCCAGGCCCGATCGTCACGTTGGTGGGAGTGTATACGACGCCCGCCTGGGCCGCGGGCGCCGCCAGCAGTCCCGCCCCGGCCACCAGGACGTACGTGGCCAGGCGTTTCTCGAGCGCCTCCGGCTGACTCGTCTCACTCTGGTGTGACTTGAACGTGCGCGGGTCGGTCATGGGCCCCACTTCTCCTGGGGTCGAAATTTACCACAGCCGCCCGGGGGAGGTCAAGGTCAATCGGGTCCGGAATTCCTGTGGGACCGCACCGGAAGTGCTGGAATCGCCTTCTACGCCCGCGCGCGCTTCCGCCGCCAGATCGCCAGGCCTAGTACGCCTCCCGCCAGCAGGCCCAGCGTGCCGGGCTCGGGGATCACACCGCCTTCGTCTCCGGCGTGGATGCCCCTCTCGGTGACGCTCTCGTAAGCGTATCCGGTCAGGTGCGCCGTGTACGCCCCCGGCCCCGTCCCGGGGCCGGTTACGCTCAGCCGCGCCCAGGCGTAGTTGCCCTGCCCGTCGCCGTCCACGTCAAACCATAGCCCCAGGTAGCGGTCACTGACGTCACGCCAGTAACCGAAAGGACCGTAGTACGACCCATTCCTGGACCACGCGTTGGCCATCTTCGCGGCGGTGTTGTGGAGCCAGGCCGCACCGGCATTGATGTTCTGGCTCGGGCCCAGAGCGTAAGCTTTCCTGTAACCCCACCCCTGGGCACTCCCCCCGACGATCCCCCGGCCCGGCCCGACCGGGTAGACCCACAGACTTCTCCCCCAGGAGGGCCCGCCCATCGACCAGTTGTAGATAAAGAACTCGGGGCCGCCGATGTTGTCGAGGTCCAGATAGTAGCCCTGGTTGGCGTACATCCAGACGTCGGCCGGCGTGTAGATCACCCCGGCTTGCGCCGCGGGCGCCGCCAGCAGGCCCGCCCCGGCCACCAGGACGTACGTGGCCAGGCGTTTATCCAGCGCTTCGGGCACAGGCTCCTGCGCTCTCGAAAGGTATCTTGGGTCCGTCATGGTCTTCCTAGCGAGAATAACATTACGCCAGTGGAGGGTCAAGGATCTTGTAAGCCGAAACTCGTCTTCGGCGGTACTAGTACTTCCAGGACTCTTGCCGCTGGGCATCCTGTCTCTCTCTCCCCGGGCCGGCGCCAGCAGGACAGGACGTCCGTGTTGCCTCAGGCAAGTCCGGAGACTTACCCCACTGGAACAGGTTCGGGCACCAGGCGGAGGCCGTACCGGTCCCAGGCGCTGACCGTTTCGGCCTGAAAGCGTCGGGCAAGCTTCTCGGTGTCGCGGTTGTCGGGCGGTATTTCGAACCGCACCTGGCGGGCACCCACCCGCCATACCTCCTCGGTGGCGGTACCCATCAGCAGGGCGTTCACCCAGCTTCCTCGAAGCTCGGGCGCGACCACGCGGGCGTGGACGGTCGCGAGCTGATCCTCGACCCCCACCAGCAGAATCCCGACAACGCGGTCGTCCATCATCAGGATCGGCGAAGCAGCGATCTGCTGCTTGAACTGAGGATGGCGAAGCAGGGCCGGGTCGGCGTCCGGGTTGTGCATGATGTAGTCGGCGTACAGCCTGGCCACCTGATCCAAGGGGGCTTCGGAGAAGCGCACCAGCCGCGCATTGGCCGGCACCTTGCCGCCGGCGGTCAAACGGTCGCGCAACGCCACCAGGTAGTCACGCATTGCGACTATGTCGGCCTCGACCGTGGTCAGACGGCCGAGGAAACGGAATCCGCGTGCGGCCAGGAAGGGAGCGGCATCGGGTTCGGTGAGCCCGCCGGCCCGGCCGAACACCGCCGCCATCTTTCGCCGGACCGCCTCGTCGATGACGTGTTGGAGCAACCGCGAGCCGATGCCCCGGCGCCGGTGTGTCCGCACCACCCGCACCCGAACCCCGATGAAGACCCTCTCCCGCGCCTGGAACGAGGCCGCACCGACGATCCGCGGGGCCGCCTCCTGGACGGCCACCAGCCACTCGGGCCGCGTCATCGGGCGCGCGGCGCTCTCCGGCAGGAGCATGCGGCAGGCGAGGCCTTCGATGTCTCGCGGCGGCCGGATCGTGATACTCGGGATGTCAACCTGGGGCATGCGAGCTCCCGCGTCTCAACCGGCCCACTCAGCTCAGCAGCCGCCGCACCCGCTCGACGTTCTCCCGCACTTGGTCGCTGTAGCGCGGGTACATGCCCACGATTACCGCGTCCTGCGGCTTGATGCTCGAGTAGGCCATGCGGAAGGCCTCGTCGATCTGCTTGGGCGAGTCGGTCACGCGCCCGGCGGCCAGGATCTTGAAAGCCAGGCAGGTCTTCTTCGACTGGCGGACGGCGCGGTACATGCGGGGCGGGTCGTCGGGCAGAAACACCTCGCCGTAGGGCGGTCTCTGTCCGAGCATCTTCTGAAGCTCCTCCTGCGGGCGCGTCACGTAGT
>CAZIRH010000285.1:0-6521 GCA_964541065.1 uncultured Solibacteraceae bacterium | reverse complement strand
CGTGCCCAGCTCGCCCAGGCGGATGGGCAGGTCGCGGTAGCTGCGCAGGCGGTCCTGGTAGATGAGGATGTGGAAGGGGCAGTTCATGGGCTTGAGCTGGTACTCGGCGTCGTCCAGCTCCATGCGCGTGAACATGTTCTCGGCGTAGAAGTTGTAGTGCCCCGAGGTCTTCCACAGGTCGGCGCGGGCCACGTGCGGCGTGTAGACCAGCGCGTAGCCGCGGGCCACGTACTCGTCGCGCATCCAGTCCTCCAGGATGCGCCGGACCGTGCCGCCCTTGGGATGAAAGAAGACCAGCCCCGGGCCCGCCAGGTCCTGGATGCTGAACAGGTCGAGCTCCCGGCCCAGCTTGCGGTGGTCGCGCCGCTTGGCTTCTTCGAGATGGTTGAGGTGGTCGTCCAGTTCCTTCCGCGTGAAGAACGAAGTGCCGTAGATGCGCTGGAGCGGCCGGCCGCGCTCGTCACCCTTCCAGTGGGCGCCGGCGACGGAGAGCAGCTTGAAGGCCTTGAGGCGGGAGGTCGAGGCCACGTGCGGCCCGCGGCAGAAATCCACGAAATGCGGCCCCAGCGAGTACTCGGAGAAGACCTCGCCGGCCTTCTCCTCGATGAGCTCGCATTTCAAGTCCTCGCCCCGGGCGGCGTAGCGGGCCAGGCCCTCGGCCTTAGGCACCAGCGCGCGCTGGAACGGCAGATCGCGGCGCTGCAACTCCCACATGCGGGCCTCGATCTTCTCGAGATCCTCCGGCGTGAAGGGAGTGGCCCGGTCGAAGTCGTAGTAGAAGCCGTTCTCGACGGCGGGGCCGACGCCCAGCTTCGTTCCGGGATACAGCTCGACGACGGCGGCGGCCAGCAGGTGCGCGCTGGAGTGGCGGTAGACTTCCAGGGCCTCGGGATGCCTGGGGGTGAGGATCTCGAGCGTGGCGTCCGCGGTGAGCGGTTCAGTCAGATCGACCAGATCGCCGTTGAGACGGGCCGCTACGGCGTCCTCGGCCAACCTCCGGCCGATGGATCGAGCGACCTCGAGCGGCGTGCTGCCCGCAGGCACCTCGAGACTGTCGCCATCGGGTAGAGTGACTGTGATCTGGCTCATACGAGGGGCTGATTTTTCAGGGTAGCACGACGGAATGGTAGAATCGCACGAGGGTCATGGTTCCGTCCGCACAATCCGCGAGCTCCGACGGCGAGGCGGCGCTAGTGGCCCGGGCGCGCGAGGGCGACGCCGCGGCCTTCACCGAGCTGGTGAACCGCCATGCGCGGAAGATCTTCCGCCTGGCGCGGCACATCACCGACAACCCGGAAGACGCCGAGGACGTCCTTCAAGAGACCTTCCTGCGGGCCTACGAGCACCTGCCGGGATTTCAGGGTCAGTCGAGGTTCTACACCTGGCTGGTGCGCATCGCGGTCAACCAGTCACTGATGAAGCTGCGCAAGCGCCGGGCCGACAGATCGGTCTCCCTGGACGATCCCGTGGACACGGGAGAGGACAACGTGACGCGCGAGATCGCGGTGTGGGACAACCCCGAGCGACAATACTCGCAGGAGGAGATCCGGGAGATTCTCAAGAAGGCCGTCGAGAGCCTCCCGCCGATCTTTCGCGCGGTGTTCGTGCTGCGCGACATCGACGAGCTGTCCACCGAGGAGACCGCCGTCGCTCTGAACTTGTCGGTGCCGGCCGTCAAGACGCGCCTGCTGCGGGCCCGGCTGCGGCTGCGCGAGAAGCTGACCCGGCACTTCAGGCGGAAGGAGGAGGACGTCTTTGCTCACCTGTAAGCAGTTCCTGGAAGAGCTGAACGAGTTCTTGGACGAGACCGCCGCGGCGGAGCTGCGCCCGGAACTCGAGGCGCACCTGGAGGCCTGCCCCAACTGCTGGGTGATCTGTGACACCACCAAGAAGACCATCCAGATCTACAAGGGCGTGGACCCCTATCCCCTTCCCGACGGCGTGCACTCCCGCCTGCTGGCCGCGCTGGAGAAGAAGATCCAATCTAAGCCGTAGCCGCGGCGCGCGCCGGGCACAGCGCGCGGAAGTACGCGCAGCGGTAGCAGTGCTCCCCCGTGCATGGCGGGAAGCTCATCGTGTGCTGCGCCTGCCGGAGCGCGTGGACCGCGGCACGGGCCGCCTCAAGCTCCTCGGGCCGCAGGGGCATGTCCACCTCGACGTTGGGGCGCAGCAGAGAGATCACGGCGCGGTCCGGTAGCCGGCCCGCGTGCCGCTCCAGGGCCAGCGCGTAGAGCTGCAACTGGAGCGCGTAGGACCGGGCGCGCTCCGCGGCCTCGGACGCGGCCACGTTGTCGGTCTTGGAATCCACCAGCACCAGCTCGTCGCTCTCTTCGAACCACAGGTCGATGCGTCCCTCGAGCACCACGTCGTCGAGGTCCATCAAGAAGTCGTACTCGTGCTCGCAGCGCTGAGCGCGAGCCGCGCGTCGGCCCAGGTCGCTCGCCTGGAAACGCGAGGCCAGTGCGGCCGCCTCCGGCGCAGGCTCCTTGACCGACAGGCCCGCCAGCAGATCATGGACCTGGCGGCCGAGCTCGGCGGCGTGCAGCTCAGACTCAGGAAGGGGTGGCACAGGCATTCTTGCCTGTGTTGCCGGCTGCTCCCAACCCAGGTAGCGCGCCAGGAAGTACTTCCGCGGGCAGTGGGCGAAGAGCCAAACGTCGGTAACTGAGATGGAAGCGTCGTGCTGGGCGGTCAGCGCCGGCCGCGGCAGGCGCTCTTCGATAGCCGCCGCGGTTTCGGCGGCGCGTGGCGCAGGTCGCTCAGGAGCGGCGGCGACACCGGACTTCAGATCCAGTCCCAGGCCCGCCACCACTCGCTCGGCCCAGTTGCGCGCGCCCTTTTCGGTGGCCGCAAAAGAAAGCACCAAATGCTCCTTGGCCCGCGTCATGGCCACATACAGAAGGCGGCTCTCCTCCTCCTGTTCCTTGCGCTTCAGTTCGTCGGAGAAAACGGCGTATGAGGAGTCCTTGACGCCCTCGCCGGTAATGGGATCGCGCCAGCGCGCCACCAGGCCGGCGCTGGGGGAGAAAGCCAGAGGCGGCGAGTCGTGGGCCACGCCTTTGTGGAGGGCCGCTACGAAGACCACCGGAAACTCCAGCCCCTTGGCGGCGTGGATGGTCATCAGTTGGACGGCGTTCAAGGCGCCTTCCAGGGGCGCGGTGGCCTCGTCGGGATCCG
Organism: uncultured Solibacteraceae bacterium; assembly: GCA_964541065.1. Classification (GTDB taxonomy): domain Bacteria; phylum Acidobacteriota; class Terriglobia; order Bryobacterales; family Bryobacteraceae; genus VFZS01. The sequence goes on along the minus strand of CAZIRH010000285.1, from coordinate 3,344 downwards.
CGGCGCGGCGGTCGGCGAGCTCCTCGATCAGCGCGGCCAGCGGGCGCGGGCGCCGGGCGAAGGCGTCGCGCACCAGCGCGAGAAACTTCCTCACGTTGGCGCGGGCGCGCGCGTTCAGGGCGTTCTCATATCCGCTGGCGTCGATGATGCGCGCCAACAGGCGGTCGGGAGACAGCTCGTCAGCCTGCGCGCGCACGGCGCGCAGTTGCTCCCGGAACCAGATCAGCCTTTCCGCGTCGCCGGTCTGGTCGTCGAACCGTTCGAGCGCGCCGGCCAGACTGCCGCTCTGCTTGAGGCGCATCAAGGTCTCGTCGCTCACGCCCACCAGGGGCGAGCGCGCGACGGCCGCCAGGCTGATCTCGTCACGCGGGTTCGCCAGCACGCGCAGCCAGTGGTTCAGGTCCGTGACCTCCTGGGCTTCGTAGAATCCCTTGCCGCGGGCGATGACGTAGGGCACGTCGAAGTCGTGGAACGCCGCCTCGAAGGCGGGCAGCACCTTGACGTTGCGCACCAGCACCGCCACGTCGGAGAATCTGACAGCACCCCCGGCGGTCAGGTCGCGGATGCGGCGCGCCACCCATTGGGCCTCCAGCACGGCAGCCTCCTCGGTGGTGGCGGCCACCGCTGCGATCACTTCGACGGACGGCTCCGGCTTCTCTGCGAACTTGCCCGTCGCCACCAGCTCGTGCGGTTCGATACCCGCCGCGCCAGAGAGGATGGCGTCCACCGCAGTGAGAATCTCCGGCCGGCTGCGGTGGTTCTCCCTCAGCCGGTCCACAACCTGGGCCCGCGACTCCAGTTCCCGCCGGTACCGCCGGAAAACCTCGGGCTCCGCCTGCCGGAAGCCGTAGATGGACTGGTTGATGTCGCCCACGGCGAAGAAGCGATCCGGGCGGCGCAGCAGGTCGATCAGGGCCGCCTGGAGCGGGTTGGTATCCTGGAGCTCGTCCATGAGGATTTCGTCGAAGCTCTCGCGGACGCGCTCGCGCAGCAAAGCTTCGGCGCGCAGCAGGCGGATGGCCTGCTCCTCGAGATCGGCGAAATCGAGGGCGTTGAGCGCCAGCTTGCGCTCGCGGTAGCGGCTATCCAGGCGCTCGAGCGCCTCTTCCAGCAGCGCGCGCTGCGGCGCGTAGTACTGGCCGATGAGCGCCTGCCGGGCCACGGGCGTCAGCGCGTCCCTGGCCTCCTTGATGGCCTCCCTCAACGGTCCGGCTTTGAGCCGCCTCAGATCTGTGCGCAGCTCGGACAGAACCCGCAGATGGTCGAGGGCATCGCCCGCCGGCGGCAGGGCCAGGGCGCGACGGCACCAAGCCTGCACGTGCGCCAGTTCCGAGCGCTGGTTGTCGTTCCAGCTCGGCGGTTCCGCGGCCACGATGGCGCGAAGCGCCTCGCGGAGGGCTGCGAGGTCCGCGGCGCCGGCGGCCGCCCGCGGCTCGGATTCGCCGAGCAGCAGGCGCCGTGCTTCATACACAGTGGCCAGCTCGTCCGCCGGGTCGGAGAATGCCACCGCCCGAAGTAGCGGGCGCACCGCCTCGGGCCGCTCCGTGAACAGCGCATCGAGGGTTTCCACCGCGGCGGCGCGCCGCTCCGCCGCAGCCTCCGCCGCTTCGAGCACCTGGAATTCAGGATCGAGGCCCGCGGCGATGGCGTGCTCCTTGAGCAGGCGGGCGCAGAAACCGTGCACCGTCGAGACGTGCGCGCGCTCGAGTTGCTCCCGCAGCTCAGGCTGCGCAGAGAAATGCTCTGCCAGGCGCTGCTTGATCTCGGCGGCGGCCTTGTCGGTAAAAGTCACCGCCAGGATGCGCAGCGGGGAGAAGCGATTCTCAATGCGCCAGCGGAAGCGCTCGACCAGCACGCGGGTCTTGCCGGAGCCCGGTCCGGCCACCACGCAGACATCCTGCCCGGTGCGGGCGACGGCGGCGCGCTGCTCATCGCTCAGGGTCACTCAAGCGCCTCCTCCAGCGGCCAGCGCCTCTCCTGCGGCGCGCACGCGGCAGACGTCGCGGAAGGCGCAGTTCTCGCACTTGTCGGGGTCGGCGGGGGCTGCCTCGATGCGGCCTGCGCCGATCTGTCGTGCTGCGTCGAGACTCAGCTCCCGCGCAGCGTCCAGCCGCTCACGCAGTTCCTCGGGAGTGCAGGCCGTCCCGGTGCGCTCCCACCCGGCGAAAGGCACGTGCCAGCCGCCGGCGCTCAACTCCTTGCGCAGCCCCCAGTAGAGCCAGCCGGCGGGCTGGTAGCCGCGGCACGCCTCCAAACCCAAGAGGTACAGCGCACCCTGGACGTGCCATCCCGCATCGTACCCGCGGATGCGGTCACGGATACTCTGGGCGCTCGAGTACTTGAAGTCGAAGACCACGGCCGCGCCCTGCGCGCTCACGTCATAGCGGTCGATGCGCCCGCGGATGCCGGTCTCGGGGTCCAGGCCGAATTGGATCTCCTCCTCGACGTGAACCGACCAGCCGGGAAGCCGCGGTGGATCTGCGACGAAGCGCTGGAGGTCCTCGAGCATTCTCAGGCGCGCCAGCTCGGTGCGACAGCTTGCCGGCACACGCTGGTCCGCGCACACGCGCGCGAAAACCGCCTCGAAGATCTCCTCCACCGGCTGCCCGGCCCGCTGCCATTCCGCCAGCACCTGATGCACGATGCTGCCCCGCACCAGCGCATCCAGGCGCTCCTCGGGCCGGGGCGGCGGTTCCTCCAGGCGGAGCGTGCGGCCCGCGAAGAACAGGAACGGGCATTGCAGGAAGTCCTCGACGCCGGTGGGCTGGAGTTGGGCGTGGCGCGTCCGGAGCTGATCGAGGAGTTCGGGGCCGCGCAAAATCACCGGCGCCCGTGCGGGCCGCGTTGGGCTTGCGCCGGCGGGGCGCGCCGTACGCGCCGGGAGAGGCTCTCCGCCGAAGCCGTCCAGGAAGAGCGAACGGAGGTTCGGGTCGCCCTTGGGGTTGCACTCGGGGTAGCTCAGCACCAGTTCCTGGGTGGCCCGGGTGACGGCCACCTCGAAAAGGAACCTCTCGAGCTCACGGAGCTCGGCCGTGGTCTGGAGACGCACCCCGGCGGCGCGCAGGCGTTCGCGGGCGGCGTCCGGGAAGAACAGGTCTGGGGACTGGTACAAGGGAAACTGCCGTTCCAGCAGCCCGGGCAGGAAGACCACCGGCAGCGCCCACTGGCGGGCCTCGAAAACATCGAGCACGTGCACGACGTTGCGGCGTTCGTCGGGGACGCGCAGCCGCGTCTCGCGCAGCGCCACCTTGGCGGCCTGCCAGAACTCGGCCAAGCCGGCTGGGGAAGCGTCGAGGGCCGCGGCAGTCCCGTCGATGGCCGCCTCGAAGGCGGCCAGGGCCGCC
>CAZIRH010000284.1:0-6544 GCA_964541065.1 uncultured Solibacteraceae bacterium | reverse complement strand
TGGGCAGCGGGGGAGCGGGCGGCTGGGGATAGAGGCACTTCAGGCACGCGGTGCGGCCCGGCAGCACGGGCATGGTCAGGCCGTAGCTGCCCAGGGCGGCGCCGTAGATCCAGGCTACGCCGTCGCGAACGGCGAAATCGTTCATCAGGTAGCGGGTTTCGAAGTTGTCGGTGCCGTCCAGGATGAGATCGGCGCCCGCCAGCAGCTCGGCGATGTTGGCCGCGGTCAGGTCGGCCACATGCGCGGTGAGGCGCGCCTCGGAATTGATGCGGGCCAGCCGGCGCGCCGCGGCCACGGCTTTGGGCAGGCCTTGGGCGGCGTCGGCCTCTTCGTAGAGCCACTGGCGCTGCAAGTTGGCGAGCTCGACGCAGTCGCGGTCGATCAGCGTCAAGTGGCCGACGCCGGCCCGCGCCAGCGCGGCGGCCTGGAAGCTGCCCAGGGCGCCCAGGCCGACTATGGCCACGCGGGCCGCCAGCAGCCGCTCTTGGCCCTCCTCGCCCAGGCCGGCGAAGAGAATCTGGCGCGAGTAACGCAGTTTCTGCTCCGCGGTCATCAATGCCATTCTCGCGCAAGGTGCAATGTTAAGATCGAGGGAAGTGCGGAGCATCGGGGCGCGCAGCTTCACGACGTGGCTCTCGACGCTGGCCATCGCGGGCGGGATGGCGCTGGGTGCGTCTTCTCCATACGAGGGCCAGCCCGTGGTGAAGATCGACTTCCGCCCCCTGGAGCAGCCCTTGGGCGCGGCGTACCTGACCGAGATCCTGCCCATCCGGCCGGGCGTGCCTCTGCGGGTGGACGACGTGCGGGCAGCCATCGAACGGCTGTACGCCACAGGCCGCTACGAGGACATCGTGGCGGAGGCCGTGCCCGCCCCGGGCGGCGTGAACCTGCGGTTCACGACCCGGCCGCAATACTTCATCGGACGGGTGGCGGTGCAGGGCGTGCCGGAGCCGCCCAACAAAGGCGTGCTGGTAAACGCCACTGGGCTGGAACTCGGCGCTCCCTTCCAAGAAGGCGACGTCCGGCAGGCGACTACAGAGCTGGGACACCTGCTACGCACCAACGGGTTCTACGAAAGCCGCATTGAACCGCGCTTCCAGCACGATCCCGCCACCGGCCAGGTCACAGTCAACTTCGCGGTGCGCAGCGGCCCGCGCGCCCGCTACGCCCCGCCCAAGGTCGAGGGGGTGCCGGCGAAAGACGTCCCGACCGTGGCGCGCGCCGCGGGTTGGCGGGGCTGGTTCGGCTGGAAGAGGGTCACCGAGAACCACACGCAGGAAGGGCTGGAGCGCATCCGGAAGACCTACCGCAAAGAGGACCACCTCATGTCGGAAGTGACCTTGACGGCTGCCGACTACGAGCGCGCCACCGAGAGGGTCACGGCGAGGCTCGCGGTGCGGCCCGGCCCCCGGGTGCGCATCCGCACCGTGGGCGCCAAGGTGTCCAGCGGCAAGCTCAAGCGCATGGTGCCGATCTTTCAGGAACAGGCCGTGGACCGCGACCTGCTGATGGAGGGCGCGCGCAACCTCCGGGAGTACTTCCAGGCGAGCGGCTATTTCGACGCGCAGGTGGACTTCCAGGCGACGAAAGCGGCCCCCGACGAGGAGCTGGTCGAGTACCGGATCGAGCGTGGGGAGCGCCACAAGCTGGCGGCCGTGTTCCTGGCGGGCAACCGCTACTTCTCGAGCGACACCCTCCGTGAACGAATGTATGTGCGGCCCTCCTCCTGGCCGCAATCCCGGCGCGGACGCTACAGTGAAGAGCTGCTGCGGCGCGATTTGGCGGCCATCACGGCGCTGTACACCTCGAACGGTTTTCGTGACGCCGCGGTCAGCAGGAAACTCGAGCACCCCTACCGGGGCAAGGCCGGCGAGCTGGCGGTGCGCATCCTGATTCAGGAGGGAGCGCAGTGGCGCGTGGCGGCGCTCGAGCTGAGCGGCCTGTCCCCGGACCGCCGCGAGGCCGTGCAGTCGTTGCTCCAGGAGAGCGCGGGCCAGCCCTTCAGCGAATCCAACGTCTCGGTGGACCGCGACAACATCCTGGAGTACTACTACAACCAAGGCTATCCCCAGGCCACCTTCGAGTGGAGCTTCCAGCCCACCGCCGAGCCGCAACGGGTAACGGTGAGCTACGTCATCCGGGAGGGGCCCCGACGACACCTGCGCGAGGTCCTGGTCAGCGGGCTGGAGCGCACCAACCCGAAACTGGTCACCGAACGGGTGTGGCTCCAGCCGGGCGCGGCGCTGTCCCGTACCGAGGTGCTGGAAACCCAGAGCCGCCTGCACAACCTGGGGATCTTCGCCAAAGTGGACGTGGCGCTTCAGAATCCCGCCGGGGAGGAGCGCGACAAGTACGTGCTCGTGAACATCGACGAATCCAGCCGCTACACCCTCACCGGGGGCGTGGGGGCGGAAATCGCCAAGATCGGCGGCTGCCGGGACTGCTTCGAGGCTCCCGCCGGCAAGGCCGGCTTCAGCCCCCGCGTGTACTTCGACGTGACCCGGCGCAACGCCTTCGGAGTGGGGCACATCGTCTCGCTCAAGACCCGGGCCTCGACGCTGCAAAAGCGGGGCATCCTCAGCTACGAGGCGCCGCAGTTCCACGGCAGCGCGGACCTGAGCCTGCTGTTCAGCGGCATGTACGAGGACTCCCGCGACGTGCGCACCTTCTCGGCGCGCCGCCAGGAAGGTTCCGTGCAGTTGGGCCAGAAGATCTCGCGGGCCTCGCAGATGCTCTATCGCTACACCTACCGGCGGGTGAGCGTGGACCCCAACACCTTGCAGATCAGCAGCCCGCTGCTGATCCCGTTGTTCTCGCAGCCGGTGCGGCTGGGGATTGTGGCTGCCAACTTCATCCAGGATCGCCGGGACGACCCCACCAACTCCCATCGAGGCATCTACAACACGTTGGACGCCGGCTGGGCCTCGAAAGCATTTGGCTCGCAAGTCGAGAAAGTATTGCCCGCGGAGGCCGAGACAGCATTGGTCTCGGAGGCCGACTTCACGCGCTTCCTGGGGCACAACGCGACTTATCATTCCTGGGGCATGGGTAACCGATACGTGCTGGCGCGCTCGCTGACCTTCGGCTGGCTACAGAGGGTGAACCCCCAGCGGGAGATCCCCCTGCCCGAACGTTTCTTCGCAGGCGGCGCGGCTTCTCACCGCGGCTTTCCCGAGAACCAGGCCGGACCCAGAGACGAGCGGACCGGCTTCCCCGTGGGCGGCAGAGCCTTGCTGCTCAACCAGGTGGAGGTGCGGTTCCCGGTGTGGGGCGAGAACCTGGGCGGGGTGCTGTTCGAAGACGCGGGCAACGTATACTCCGGGCTGGGCAAGCTCGGCTTCCGCGTCCAGCAGCGCGACGTCAAGGATTTCGACTACATGGTGCACGCGGTGGGTTTCGGGATCCGGTACCGGACTCCGGTCGGCCCTCTGCGCATAGATCTGGCCTGGGCTTTGAACCCGCCGAACTTCATCGGGTTCAAGGGCACGCGGGAGCAACTGCTGTTCGGCGGGGGCCTGCGCACGCACCAGCAGATCAGTCACTTCCAGTTTCACTTCTCCTTGGGGCAGGCGTTCTGATGCAGCAGGTTCGCCAATCTCTGATTGCAGGCGTGTTACTGGCCACGCCGGCGCTCGTTCGCGCCCAGATCATCGACCGCATCGCGGTCACCGTGGACCACCAGGTGATCACTCACAGTCGCGTGCTCGAAGAGATCCGCCTGGCGGCTTTCATGAACAACGCGCAGCCCGATTTCAGCCCCGAGGCGCGGCGCCGGGCCGCGGGACGGCTGGTCGAGCGGCTGCTGATCGAGCGGGAGATGGAGTTGACGCGCTACCCGGCGCTCTCGCCCGCCGAAGCCGAGCCGGCCCTGGAGCGCGTCAAGCGCGGCTACGCCTCACCGGAGCAATACCGGAAGGCTCTCGCCGCGTGCGAGATCACAGAGGAAGTCCTCAGGCAATACCTGCTACGGCAGGCCGTGCTACTGCGCTTCATCGACGCGCGCTTCAAGCCCGAGGTCCAGGTGACGGAGACCGAAATCAAGGAGTGCAACGAAAAGCGCAAGCCCCAGACCTCCTCCGACGAGGCGCGCGCCCAGTGCGAGGAGGCCCTGGTGGCTGCGGGCGTGGACCAAGCCGTGGACCGCTGGCTGCGTGAAACGCGGGCGCGCGCCCGCATCGTCTACCAGGAGGATGCATTCCGGTGAGGCGCTGGCTCAAGTTCCTGCTGGGTGGTCTGGCTTTGCTGGCGGTGCTCGCGGCCTGTGCGGTAGTCGTGCTCAGTAGCCAGTGGCTGCGCGACCGGGTTCGCCAGCGCATCCTCTCGGAGCTCGAAGACGCCACCGGAGGCCGCGTCGAGATGGCGGCCTTCGATTACGACTGGCGCCAGTTGTCGGCCCAGGTCCGCGGCCTGGTGATCCACGGCACCGAAGGGCCCGGCGCGGCCCCCCTGTGCCGGGTCCGCTCCGTCAGCATCGGTCTGCGAATCGTCTCGCTGTTCAAGCGGCAGATCGACATCGAGCGGCTGGCCGTGGATACGCCCGAGACTAACCTGATCGTCTACCCGGACGGCCGGACCAACCTGCCGGTGCCGAAGGCGCGCCAGCCCCGGCGCGACCCGCTCGAGGTGATTCTGGACCTGGCGGTCAAGCGCTTCAGCCTGGCCAGCGGCACCCTGCGGGTGGGGCTCCAGAGCATACCCCTCGAGGCCCAGGGCGAGGACCTGCGGGCACAGGTGACCTACGAGAAAGCCGGCCCGCGCTACCGCGGGCAGGTGTCCTTCCGGCAGGTGACGGTGGGGCCCTGGGCGGGGAAGTTGTTCCCGCTGGATCTGGAAGCCACGCTGGCGCTCGAGCGGAACCGGCTGGAAGTGAGCAGCCTGCGGGCCGGCCACAACGGCTCGCGTCTGGAAGCCAGCGGTACGCTCACGGACTTCGCATCTCCGCGCGGCGAGCTGCGCTACGCCGCCGGCTTCGAGGTGAAGGACTTGGCGCCGCTCGCGCGACTGGAGGGCCTCGAACCCCGCGGCACGGTGAAGCTGGAAGGCCAGGGCCGGTTCGACTCGTTCGGTAGATACTGGCTGGGCGGCAGGGTGAAGGCCGGCGGGCTGGCGCTTCGGCAGCGGGGTATTCGGATCGACAACGTGGCGATGAGCTCGGACGTGACCCTCACCCCGGACAAGCTCGCGTTCAGCCGGCTGGTGGTGACGGCGCTGCGCGGTCGCCTCACCGGGGCCGCGGAGTTGCGCGGATTCCACCAGTTCCGCCTGGCGGCCAGCCTGTCAGGCCTCGCGCTGGAGGAGCTGACCGCTCTGCCGGGCGCGCCACGCGCCGCCTGGAGCGGCGTGGTGGCGGGACCGCTCGAAGTGGCCGGCGCCTGGCGCGACGGAAGACTGCGCGACTGGGAAGCCAGCGCTCGCCTGACGGTGACGCCCGGCCCGGGCCCCCATCCGGTCGAGGGCTTCGTCGATGCTTCCTACAGCACCATCCGGGGCCGCCTGGAGCTGGGCCGGTCGTGGCTGGCGACTCCTTTGAGTCGCATTCAGTTCACCGGCACGCTGGGGCAGCGGATGGAAATGGACCTGCGCACCGCCAGCCTGGCCGATCTCGAACCGCTCAGACGCCTGGCCAGCGAGAAGCCCCCGGCGCCATTGCCCGTCCGGATCGAGGGCGGGGAAGCCAGCTTCCGGGGCGTAGTGACTGGGCCGTTCGAGGACCCGCAAATCCAGGGTCGCCTGGCGGCATCCAACCTCGTTTACGAGGGGCACGCGGTGGAGCGGCTGGAGGCCAGCGTCGGGATCTCGCGGAATAGGGTTCAGATCGAGGACCTGCTCGTATCGAAGCGCCGCATGCGCCTGAGCGGCAGCCTCTCGGTGGGGCTGGAAGACTGGGCAACGGCCCCCGAGCAGCCGGTCTCCGGCAACCTCACGCTGCGCGCGCCGGATGTGGCCGATGCGGCGGCTGCCTTCGGCCAGAGTCTGCCGGCGTCGGGGGAACTGGCGGCGACGATCACAGTGTCGGGCACCGTAGGTGCGCCGCAGAACGCGGCGCGGATCACGGTCGTGAGGGGCGCGGTTTACGGAGAGCCGTTCGACCGGCTGGAGGCGCAGGCCCGGTACGCGGGCGGGCGGCTCGAGCTTCCCGCGGTCACCGTGCAACTGGGCAAGGGGCGGGTCGAAGCCAGCGCCGATGTGCGGCATCCGCCGCAGGACTTCAAGCGCGGGAACGTGAATTTCGCGCTGACCGTCAAGGATGTCGAGCTGGGGCGGTTGCGTACCGTCCAGCAGCGCAGCCCGGGGCTGGAAGGGCGCCTGGAAGGGCGTCTGGCGGGAGGCCTGGACCTGGCGCTTCCGGCCGTGCGCGTCAGCGCCATCAACGGGCAGCTCCGCGTGTACGACCTCGGCGTCGAGCGCACCCCGCTCGGCAGCCTGCTGGTGACCGCGGCCACCGGCGGCCGCACGCTGAGCGTGAACCTGACGGGAACTCTGGCCGGCTCAGCCCTCCACGGTTCGAGCCAATGCACGCTCGAGGGACGCTATCCGGCTCAGG